>CALWBZ010000077.1 GCA_944376225.1 uncultured Clostridia bacterium
TATCAGGATCGCGTTTAGGATCAGATCCAAGACGCCTCCCGCGACCACGGATACGACCACTTTTTTCTCCTGCCCCATGGGCACCATGATCTGCAAGCCCAACAGGTTTGTGACGCCGATAAATAAAAGGGTGGGCATGATGATCTGCATGGGAAGCACCGCCGCCAGATAGGCTTCACCGGAAAGGATGAGAATCACCTCCCGGGCGAACATCATGAAAAAGACCATCAGGGGAATCGCCAGGAAAAAAACAATCCTCATGGCTTTCCTCACGATCTTGTAAAACTGTTCCCTGTGATTACTCTGGGCATAATAGGAGAGTCTGGGCAAAAGCACCGCCCCCAAAGACGTCACCAGACTGACCAGGATTTGCTTCACCTTCACCGCGGCGTTATAATAGCCCACCTCCGCGTCGCCGGATATGAACCCCAGCATCACCGTATCCAGATTGGTATACACCGTGGTCGCCACGGTCATGGCAAAGAAAACCATCGCCGCCTTGATATGGGGCATAAAATCATAATGAGGATATCTCTTAAAAGAAATGTATTTTCTGAGCCGGAAGAAATTCAGCACGTAGGACCCGGAAGAGGCCACCAGCGTCATCACCGCGTACATCGGATAATCCTCTTTGTCTCGAATACAGAAAAACATCAGGAAGACAGACAGCACCTTAAAGATCAGGGAACGAAGGGTGATATAGCTGTATTCCTCGATTGCCGAGTAAAACCAGTTGACCCCGATGGCATTGAGAAGAATCCCCAGACTGGAGATCCAGATGATCTCACTGTCTTGCCGAAACCTGTCTATGGTGCAGACGGATATGCCCAGAAACACATAACAGACCACCGTTAAGACCAGGTTGATGATCATGAGCTCCTGGACGACTTTGGAGAGTTTCTCTTTATCGTCCCGAACCTGGGCACAGGCCCGTATGCCGTAGGTGGGAATCCCCAGCATCGCCACCATGGTAAAATAGCTGATGACCGAGGTGGCAAACGTGACCTTCCCCACGCCCTCGGGCATGAGCACCCGGGATACATAGGGGAAAGTGATTAACGGGAACACAAAAGAAGACGCCGTCAGGATAAAATTCATTAAAAAGTTGAATCTGATCGAATGAACCTGCTTCATACTTTCGTTCCCTTTCTACTCCACGCCAAGCTTTTTACGGTGCATGCGGGAAATGAGAGGGTACAGGATGAACCGAGAACGGATGAGCCATCGAAAGGTCTTGACCCCGCACAGAATCTGATACAGTTCCTCGCTGGTCTCCCTCGCATCTTCGATCATTCGTCTCGTCTTCTGCCGGTATGTTTTAATATCCCCAAAGGATAGGTAAATGCTGAGCTGCATGCCTTCCATAATAGCAATCCTGCGCAGCATATAGGTTCCCACCGGCTTTTTCCACTCCTGCTCCCGATATTCGCTAAGGAGCCTGTTCAGCACCTTCTCATGCATGGCTACATTCCTTTGCAGGCTCTTTATATTCATGCTCTGGGTGGAGAGGGAAACCCGGTACATATAGACCGTCAGATCCAGGAAAGCCACCGTTTCCACATAAGGAACGGGCAGCAGCAAATATTCCAGATCCGTATAGAATCCGTTGTCCAGCCGAATCCGGCGCTGCCGCAGCAGCTCCCTGCGGTATGTCACGTTGTGCATGTCCAGATGAAGCCCGCCGCAGACCTGTTCAAAGGGCAGGACCTCCCCCCACCGGGGGACCTCCATCCTGTGCTCCTCTTTCTGTCCGCTCCCATGATCGACGCAGCAGTAGTTCGTACAGACCATATCTACGTCATGATCTTCTAAGAAACGCACATATTCCGCCATGTTTTCTGTTAGCACCCAGTCGTCCCCGTCCACCATACGGAAATATTTCCCCTTCGCGTGGCGCATCCCACTGTTGACCGTGGAGCCGGGCCCCGCGTTTTCCTGGCGGATCAGGCGGAAGGTCTGGGGGTACCGTTCCTGATATCTCTCGACGATTTCCCTTGTCCGATCCGTGGACCCGTCGTCCGTGACCAGCACCTCGATCTTATCCAGGATCTCCTCGTCGATAAACGAATCCAGGCACTGCTCGATAAAGCTTTCCACATTATACGCCGCCACCGACACGCTCAGTATTTTCTCCACGCTGACTCTCCGCCTCCTTTCCGTTTCCTTTCTGAACAAGCTGACTTAACGATATCCAAAACATCGTGGACATGGGGGAGGATACGTATATGATTTCCGTCATGACGCAGCCCGCCGTCACCAGAATGACCAGAATCGTAAACATGGCGATATACATAGAACTCCCGTCCCTCGCCTCTTTGCCTCTTATCGTCGGCCATCTCCTGATGATTCGTACCGCGAACAGGATTCCCGTGACGACGAAAAGAATAACGCCTACGGCCCCCTGTCCCACAAGAATATCAAAGAAAATGTTATGCATGCTGGAAAACTTCATGTGATCGTTGGTGATCAGATAGGAATCGGGCATGTTCTGTTCCACATAGGCCAGCACGTTTTCGTGTCCGATTCCCAAGACCGGTTTCTCCTTGAAAATCTCCAGCGCGCTCTTCCATATATCGAACCGCCTGTTCGATATATCCTGGTTGTAATCCTCTTCCCGCCCGATCAGCTCTTCCTCCGGCGGCAGCGCTTCGACGGGAGGCGGCACGGTCTCCTGGGGCGGCCCCTCCTCCCAGATGGCGTCCTTGCCGCTCTCCTCGAAGACATCGGGAATCTCCTGGTCATGGGTGATATTCTCTCTAATCATCATCTGATTATACGCCTGCTGAATCCCTTCCACCGCAAACCACATAGCCGCGGCCATCACGATGGCCCCAAGAACCGCCAGCCATTTTTTCCGGCGCGGCCACAGGTACAATAGCACATACACGGACATGCCGACACACAGGCACAGATGCCCCGCCCGAGAGTCGGAAAAGGCGATATACAGGATCTCCAGGACAATGTTGACCCATAGCAGCAGGCGCAGCCATACCGGCCTCCCCTTTCCCATGAGTCCCAGGGACAGGAGGACGGACACGCAGCACAAAAGCGCCCCGATATTCGGATCCCAGTAGGCCCCATAGAGACGCCCCCATTTGAACCCGATATAATATACGGGGCCGGATTCCACGAAGAAGGTTTGCTCGTAACCCGCAAGCAGAAAATAGAAACTGGCGAGCGTCAAAACCGCGCCCCCCAAAATATAAAAATAGGCGACGATTCTGTATTGATTCCGTCCCTCTTCCCGGCGGTAGCCATACAGCAGGAACATGAGAAACACCATCCAGATCCATGTCCGCAAATTGGCATACCATCCGTATTGTATGTTTGCCAAGGAAGAGAGGACATAGCTTACGCAAAACAACGCCAACAGCCACAGGTTGGCGGAAAACGCGTATTGTTTCCAGCGCCACAGCCTATACAGCATCAGCATGCCGCCCAGAAAGAGCGTCGGCCAAAGAACCACAGAGATGATGGGACGGCCAAAGGTAAGGGAACTGGCCTGTAAGAACCCCACCGTCAGCATTCCCAGTTTCAACACCAGCTCCAACCACCATATGACCGCGTCCTGATTCGGCTTCCTCATCTTCTCTCCTCCTATCTTTCGTATATTCGGCGCTACTTTCTCTCAAACAGCCTCCGCATTTTCAGACATTGTTCCTCACGGCTGTATTCCTTCATGACAGCTTCCCCCACGGGGATTCTCTCATAGGGAAGACTCTCGAGAATCCGCTTGGCCCATGGCCTTGCCCCATGATCGATGCTCTCCCACATGCAGGCGTCGCTCAGCGCGCTTTCCCTGCTCAGCCGGTCGCTCAAGATGACCTTCAGCCCAGCCACCTGCGCCTCCAAAGCCACAATGGGCTGGCCCTCGAACCGGGAAGGAAGGACGAATATATCCATCGCCTGCATCAGACGATCCACATCCTGCCGAGGGCCCAAGAAGAGGATACGATCCCCAAGCCCCCTGTTTTCGGCCTGCTCCTTTACCGCCGCCCAATCGGCCCCCGTTCCTACCGCGAGAAGCATTGCGTCGGGGCTCTTCTTGCACAACTCTTCCATGATCTCCAACAGAAAGAAATTGTTTTTCGCGTAGCAATACTGCCCCACATGTCCGATCACAAGCTTATCTTTTAGGCCCAGCCGCGCCCTGACTTCCTCCCGCGTCTTTTCATTATAAGCAAACCGGTCCGCCTTCACGGTGTTATGAATCACCCGATAGCGCCGGGATCGTCTCACGCCCCCGGTAAACATCCACTCGCCCGCCTTCTGGGAGCAGGCCGCAAAATCCGTCCCCAAGTGTCCCAGGAAAAGGCGCATCCCGTAATGCAGCAGCACGCACAGCCGTCTTCTAAACCATTGCTCCTCATCCACATAGGAACTATGGCTATGCAGAATGATCTTCTTCGTTCCGGCTCCCCTGGCGGCCCATGCCCCCACCGAGTTGATCGCTACCGAAAAATTTAGATACGCCGCGTCATAGCCCCCTTCCTTCAGTATCCGTTTCGTCTCCCGGTATTGACGAATCGGATGGGCCAGGGAGGGGATCTGATAGAGGCGCGCGTGATAGGGCTTCAATCTTTCTTCGATTTCCTTCGTTTTATGCAGCGTCAAAAAATCAAATTGTATAGGCTCCCCATTCAAATCTTCCAGCATGTTCAACAGGAACCTGTCTATGCCGCTGGTTTTCGCGTCCGTCAGATATCCCACCAAAACGCGCGTCATCGTATTCCTCCTATCCCTTCGACTTCTCTTTGACGAAAAGCGTCTTACAGCCTCGCTGCAGAATATACAGCGCCCTTCCCAATCCCCTTAACGCCAGAATCCAGCGTCGGTTCAGAAGGAACCGGGTCAGCCCGTATTCCTTCCGCCTGGGCCGACACCCGGCCGCCGCTTCCAGATACAAAGGATCCTTGCATCGTTTCCGGATCCAGGCCCCACGAGCCCGTCCGTCCATGCCGGATCTCGGATCGCAGTTTCGCGCGAGGGCCGACATCGTATAACGCAGATAGATGTTTCCCAGGATGTCCTTCTCCCGTCTCCCCAACATTTTCCATTCCTTATAGAGATCCCACATCTCCTGCACTCTTCTTCTGCTGAGGGTAAAATATTCTTTTACGAATCCCGCCGTTACGCTGTCCTGGTTCCTCTTTTTATAGCAGTATCCCGCCAACGACAGCGTCCCCAGCCTCTGGACCTCCCTGGCGTAGGCCACGTTGAAAAAGAAATCCTCGTATAATATCGTATCCTCGAAGAGGATCCCCCGTTCCCAAACGATACTCGTAAGATAGAGTTTATTCCACTGATATCCAAACAGCGTCTGCTCTTCCAGCGTAATGACCGCTTGTCTGGCCTGCAGCGCCATCGGATAACACCGATCCTCCGGCAGCAGATTCCTCTCGCATACGAGCTCTCCCCTCGGGTCGTAACATTCCTCCCGAATGCCCCAGACGACCCAGTCCAGCTCATGATCCTCCGCCAACTCTACCGCCCGCTCGATAATACGGGCGTCGATCGCGTCGTCCGCGTCCGCAAAGGTCAGATATTTCCCCGAGGCCCGGCGGATTCCTTCGTTCCTCGCCCGACCGGCGCCCAGGTTTTCTTCCAGCGCCACCGCTAAGACCCGATGATCTTGCTCCGCGAAGGCATGGCAGATTCCGAGGCTTCCGTCTGCCGAGCAGTCGTCCACCAGGATCACTTCCAGCGCCTCATAGCTCTGACTCAGCACGCTGGCGATGCTCTCTTTTAGATAGGCCTCCGCGTTATACACGGGGATAACGACCGATACCAAGGGTTTTTCCTTCATCTCATCTTCCCGCCTTCAGTTTCGAGAACAATTTCGTGTTCCGCGTCTTGACAAAGGAGATCAGCTTGCACTCCCAGTACAAAAGCTGTACGCTCCTAAGCCGCACCGGCACCAGCATGCATTTCATATAAACGGAATGGGGACGCGCCTTTCTTAGAGAGGTACGAACCCTGGGATTTCCCAGCATCCTGCGGATTTCCTTTTTCTTTTCTTTCACGGGCAGCGAACAGCTGGGATTCGTCAGATTCTCCACGCAGCCGATGAACCGCTCGATATAACGCCTCGCCAGCATCTCCTGGGTGGCCTCGTCCCGGATTTTCCATTTTTTATATAAGGAAACCAGCCACCCGTGCTCCTCTTCCCGTTTCTCATACATGTCCGGACGATAGGCCGCGGTCTCCGACTCCGCGCGCTTGCGGATGAAATGATAGTACTGCTTTTTCGTCACCGTAACCCGCTCGATTTCATCCACCACGCTCAGATTAAAGGGAAAATCGTCCCAGAACGTTTGGGGAAAGGTCAGGTTATGCTCTTTCAGGTACCTGGTCTCATAGAGCTTATTCCAGGGCGTATACAGGAGATTTTTATCGAATAGCTTATAGGAGGCTCTCCGAAAGCTCTCCGCGTCGGGATATACCGCGTCCTCGACGGTGAAATGATCGGTGCGATACTCGTCTTCCGAATAATATGTATCGATATAAAAGCCCGCGACGACCAGCTGGGCCTGATCCCGCTTCGCCAAGGCATACATCTCCTCCAGCATGGACGCCTCGGCCCAGTCGTCGGAATCCATGAAAAACATATATTCCCCCCGGGCGAGCTTCATGGCCGCGTTGCGCGCGCTGGGCGCCCCGCCGTTTTCCTTATGAATCACATGGATTCTCTTATCTGCCGCCGCGTATCGATCACAGATCTCGCCGCTCCCGTCGGGACTCCCGTCGTCCACCGCCCAGAGCTCCCACTCGGTAAGCGTCTGTTTCTGAATACTCTCGATGGCCTTGCCCACGTACTCCTCTACCTTATAGACAGGCATGATGACGCTGACCTTGACCGAACTCATAGAATCACTCTCCCTCAAGCTCCTTAGAAACCGCCTCCAGAGCCACCTCTATTACTTTATCCATATCATAGTATTTATATGCCGCCAGCCGGCCGCCAAACAGGACCCCCGTCTCCTGTTCCGCCAACGCCCGGTACCGCTCGTACACCCCTTGATTGGCCGCGTCGTTTACGGGATAATAGGCTTCCATGCCCTTTTCCCATTTCACGGGATACTCTCTTGTAATCACCGTCTTCTCCTGTGTGCCAAAGTCAAAGTGTTTATGCTCGATGATCCGGGTATAGGGCGTCTCTCGATCCGTGTAGTTCATGACCGCCACCCCCTGGTAATTGTCGGTGTCCAGGCACTCCGTCTCAAAACGCAGGCTCCGATACTCCAAAGGACCGTAGGCGTAATCGAAATAAGCGTCCAGCTGTCCGGTGTAAACCACCCGGTCCGCCATGGCCCGGTACTTCTGCCTTTCTTCCAGGTAATCCACGCCGCACCGCACCGGTATGCCCTCCAGGAGCCTGTCGATGAGGACGTTATAGCCGCCTATGGGAATTCCCTGGTAGGGGTCGTTGAAATAGTTGTTGTCATAGGTATAGCGCACGGGCAGGCGCTTGATGATAAAGGCGGGCAGCTCGCTGCAGGGCTTTCCCCACTGTTTCTCCGTGTAGCCTTTAATCAGCTTACGGTAGATATCCTCTCCCACCAGCCGGATCGCCTGTTCCTCCAGATTGCGCGGTTCTCCCCGCGCCGCGCCCCGCTGCTCCTCGATCTTGGCTTTCGCCTCCTCCGGCGTCACCACGCCCCAGAGCTTGGAAAACGTGTTCATGTTAAAGGGCATGTTGTAGATCTCACCCTTAAAATTGGCCACCGGCATGTTGGTAAAGCGATTCATTTCGCAGAATCGGTTCACATATTCCCAGATCTTCCGGCTGCCGGTATGAAAGATGTGCGCACCGTAACGGTGTACGAGGATTCCCTCGATCTCTTCACAATATACGTTGCCGCCCGTATGCTCCCTTTTCTCAAGAACCAGGCACTTTTTCCCCCGGGCCGCGGCTTCGTGGGCGAATACCGCGCCGAAAAGCCCGCTGCCCACAATCAGATAATCATATGCGCTCATTGCTTCCTCTCCGATTCTTCCTTTAAGATTTCCTCCGCCTTCTTCGCCTCCCGGGAGATATGCTCCGACTGTTCCTGCGAGAAGCCCTCGCTGGATTCCGGCACAAACATGATCTTAATGGTCAACAGCAGCAGCTTGAAGTCTAGCAGGGCGGATTGTTTCTCGATATATTGCAAATCCAGCCGAAGCTTGTCGTAAGGGCTGGTATTGTACTTGCCATAGATCTGGGCGTATCCCGTCAGGCCGCCCTTGACCCGCAGCCGATAGGCGAACTCCGGGATCTGCCGGGTATACTCCTCCACATGCTCCACCCGGTCCGGCCTGGGGCCCACCAGCGACATATCCCCTTTCAATACGTTAATGATCTGGGGCAGTTCGTCCACACGAGTCATGCGAATGATTCTGCCCACCTTCGTGATCCGGGGATCCCCCTTAGTCGCGGGCACAGAGCGGCCTTCCTTTTCCGCATTCACAATCATGCTGCGAAACTTAATGATCTCAAAGACCTTCCCGTTTTTCGTACACCGCTTCTGTTTATAGAAAACGGGCCCATGATCCTCCGCCTTGATGGCGATGGCCACCGCCGCCAGGATGGGGGAGGTTAAAATCAGCACAAAAAGCGACACCAGTATGTCGCTCAGCCGCTTAAACAGAAGATATCCGAACCTCTCGCTATGATACTCATACTTGAGCATGGGCGTATCGATGAGATGACGCGCGCCGAAGCCCTGCATGATGATGTCGTTGATCTGGGGCGTCACATACAGGCTCTTCTGTTTCTGCATACAATAATGAATGACCGCGCTGCGCTTCTCCATGCTGACTTCATAGAGGATCACGGCCTGATATCCGTCCACAAGCCGCCGCCAGTCTGCCCCCAGCTCCCGCCAGGCAATCACCCTTTGCACGTCAAAGATATGGGCCAATTTCTCCAGTTTCACCAGAAAATCGTCCACCTCCTGATCCCCGTAAATAATCAGAGTCTTCTCCGGACGAATCATGACGATCGTGATCCGCTTGGCGATCAACGCCCATAAAAAAGCCGCCGCGAATTGTTCCAACGCGGTGACAATCCCCGGCACTAGGGTAATATACCCTCCGTGGACAAGGCACAGCTCCACAAACAACAGCAGGTCCGTCAAGCCAAAGGCCAACACCTGAGAAAAGATCGTCTCACTGATGGAGTAATCCGCGATCTTAAAGGCGCGGAACAACTTCCCCAGCGAGATATATACGATAATGTATAATATAGTAGTAACAAGATATCCTAACCATCGTTCCTCTTCAAATACCATGGGACCATAGTCGTTCCCCAATACCCATCCAAAGAGGCCCACCTCTAATAAAGCGATAAAGATCTTGAGCGCTAATACCGCTTTGAATTTCTTCTCGTTCATCGCTCTCCCCTATATTTTCATTTTAATATACACCTACTTTATTATACCATTTCACATTGGCTTGTCAATGCGCTTCGTCCCATTTCTGCTATTTTATACAACACGATCCGAGATTGTTTTTAATATTCATCATTCCGCATGATTTTCCGCCATTATTTTCTTCTTTTTTGTGCAAAAAGAAGCGAGCCCCGGAATCCTCCTCGGCTCGCTTTCGTATCTTCTCTTTATCTTTTTTGTTTTCTTCTCGCCGTCTTCACAGACGAATGCTGCCCGTTACCGTCTCATGGGGCGTGACGCTGATCTCCGCCAGGGCCTTGCCGCTCTCCCATTCCTCGACCCGCCAGCAAATCTGCCGTCCGCCCAGGTTGACCGCTTCATAAGCGTATTCTCCCTCTTCTTTCCACCAGAGCCTGAAGGCGATATCCGGATCCAGCTCCTGCCTGCCGTCGGTCACGTGGCGCAGCAGGTTCTGGGGCATGCCGCCCCTGGTGGCCCATTCGCAGGCTCCCGTCATGGGCTGGAATCCATACATCATCAGGAATCTGCCGCCCTGTCTGGTGAAGCTCCAGGCGCACTGATGGAACTGATCGTCCTCCTCGCACACGGCGCCCATGCGCAGCATCTCCTCATAGGCGCGGCGAAGCCACTTGGGATCTCCGTCGTAGAAATGGGCGGCCACCAGGAGATTGGCCATCACCTGATCCCCCTTCAGGTTCTCTTCGTCCACGGCATGGGCCCAGGCGAGAATCCTGTCTTTATACTTGGGCACGCCGGTCAGCGCGTGATAGCGCAGCGCCAGCCGGGCCAGATAGGTACAGTCGGTCACATAGGCCGCCGGATGGTCGTCCTGACCCCCTCGCCCTTCCTGGGTCTCCCAGGCCCCGTCTTTATAGCGAATCGCAGGCCGTCCGTCCTTCCCGTTTGCCCAGAACTGCTCCATCATGGCCTCCGCGCACCGCAGATACCGCTTTGTCCCCGTAAGACGGTAGGCGTCCAGCAGGCCGCTGACGATATCGTACATGGTGTTGTCGGATACGGTGGAGTAAAACACGGTATATTGGCTCTCCTCGAACACGCCCGCCCGGCTCATCTCTTTGGCCCGCACGTTTTCCGGCAGGATGGAACAGGGAATCGGCCCGGCCGCCTTTTCGCATTCCTCGATATGATCGCACCAATGATCGCAGTAATCCTTGACAAGATCCAGATATTTCTCTTCTCCCGTGATCTGATAGGCGCAGATCGCCTCGTCGATAAACCGGAAGTGATTTCCCTCCTGGTAATCATAGGGCGGGTAATTCCGCACGTCTTTGGTTCCCAGCCAATTGCTGACAAACTCATGCTTCTCCCAGTTGTACCAATCCGGAACGCCCTTCTCCCAGTTGCCGATATGATGGGCCACATCTACGATATTCTTTTTCGCCGTTTCCTCTCCCGGCAGATGATAATATACCATCGGATTCTGGAAGTAGATATAGGTCTCGATCTCGTGATGCACTTCGTGACAATCCACATAGCCGTGATACTGATTCTCGTCGGTATAAGCCTTACGGGCCTCTACCATCCGCTTCATATAATTCTTAAGCTCTTCGTCATCCCGTACCGTCAAGTAGGGAATCGCCACCCGAAACTGGCCGCCCGCCTCATGGGCTCCGATATTAAGTTCCACCGGCTTTTTCTCTTCTTTTTGAAGATAATCTTCCGTCATCCGCAGATACGCCGCCTGGCTTCCCGCCCAGTCTTCCGGCAGCCCCCGCTTCCAGTCTTCATAGAGCTTTCGATTTTCCGGCGTCGCGAGCGCCAAATATTTTTCCGTCTGTTTCAATTTCATGACCCCCTGTTTTTACCTAAAGTGTTCGCATATGGGAAGCCCAAGCTCCCTCATGCCCTCCGCCACAAGGCTCGCCATCTGAAGCGCCCCTTCATAGCTGAAATGCGTATCGTCCTCGTTCCCTTCCGGAAAGAGCTTCGAGACGCCCGGCGCCACGTAAGCGAAAAGCTTCTTACTCTCCTCCGGCCCGTAGGACTCCAGAAGGGCCGTCGCCTTGCGGTTCAGATCGATTAACAAGATCCCTTCTTCCGCCGCCAGTTTCCGCATGGCCTCCGGATAATCTCCCAAGGTGTGTACGATCCTGCCCTGCTCGTCGAATCGCCTCCTGGGCTGGGAGGTGACCAGAACCGGCGTCGCTCCCCTTTTCTTCGCCTCATTGGCGAAATACCGCAGCGTATGAGTAAAGGCTCCATAAGCGGGAGCGTACCGGTCGGTCTCGCTTTTCTGATCGTTATGAGCGAACTGCATGAGCAGCAGATCCCCCGGTTTCATCCTGGAAGCCACCGGCACAAAAAGCTGTTCCCGGATGAAGGACTGCGTCGAATATCCGCACCTGGCGTGATTGGAGACGTTGACGTTCTCGTCGAAGAGTACGGGCAGGAGCTCCCCCCATCCCGCGTGATAGGGGCTCTGTTCCTGATCGCAAACCGTGGAGTCTCCCAGCAGGAAGATCGTGGGCAAGATGTCCGCCTTTTTCAGCTTGAAATCCGCCACGGCCGGCTTTTCTCCTTCTACCAGCAGCTGAATCCGATGAAAACGCACGTCCAGCGCGAACCGGAAGGTCTTCTTCTCTCCCGGGGCGAGGCAGACGGAGGCGAGCATCCGCCTGCCCGGGAAGGCCAGCACCTGATCCACCCGGGCTCCGGCCTCTCCGCCCAGCGTGAGCTCCGCCTGATACGTGCCGTTCTCCGCCGGAAAGTCCAGATGGGTCCCCTTCCGCTCCAGATCCCATACTTCCAACATGTGCCCTAAGTACGCGCCGGGCAAAATGATTTCCTGTGTCTGCATCTTATTTCTTCCTTATTATCAAGACCCAATCCCGATTGGGCATGTAATCCTTAGAGGGCGTTACGAAGGATCTGGCCTCGGCAAAATCCGTCGTGCCCGCGTAGCTTCTGACCCCCGTCAGCGGGTTCATCCAGTAGACCTCCGCCTCGCTCTCCATCGCCCCCGCCGCAAGATCGATCCTGCGGCCGGTGAAGCTGTAAGCCAGGATATAATCCGGCCCCGCGAAGACGCTGATTCGATCGTACTTTTCTCCCTCCGGCCCGGCCAGAAGATCCTGGGCGGCGTGGCCCTTCGTAAAATCAAGCTCCCGCATCAGGCCCGACAGATGTTTCATGCTGTCGCTGCCCGGGTGATGAATCGCCTCTTTCCAGCTCTCCCAACAATCATAGTTGCCGGCCCTATCCCGGCTGTCCCAAAACTGCATGATCGCATTATGCCCGTAGGTAAAGCCGCAGGCTCCCGCGAAAACGGACCAGTAGGCGTACCGGCGCACGTCCTGATCCCGCCATTTGGGTTCCGCCCCGCTGTGCAGGCCCTGGGGAATATTCTCATAGGAGGGCTCCGCGTCCAGCGCCGGCATGGGGCCCTGGGGCCGATCCGCCGTCATCTTATGTACCCGGTCCACATACCGCCAGTTGTCTTCTCCGAAACTGTAGCTGTCCTGATCGTTGTCGTCCCAGGCCTTAAGCTGCGCCTGGTCATAGCGGCGGTGTCCGGACTGGAACATATGGAGATCCAGCCATTCTTCCTCCGGGAAGTAGTCGATGGATGTGGTTCTTCCAAAAGGATGGAAGCAAACCAGCTTGTCCGGATTCAGCCGTTTCAGCGTCTTCCCCATGCGAGTCCAATGCTCGTAGGCCTCGTTGCCTCGGGTATCGCCCCCCGTCACCCAGATCACGTTGGGGTGATCTTTGTATCTTTCCGCCAAAAAGGCCGCGTAGGCTTCTACCTGATCCTCGTGAATCAGTCCCGCCTTGTATACGCTTCCCCAATGGGGCAGCATGGCCATATAGATCCCGTACTTCTCCGCGGTCTCTACCACGTAATCCACCATGTCCCAGTAGGTGAATTCCCCGTCCAGGCAGGGCTTCGTCATGTCCATGTCCACAAAGGCATGGGCGCCGTAGGCGTTCGTATCCGGCTCTCTGTGAAACAGCGTCGCCTGCACCACATTATAACCTTTTTCCGCTCGGTTGCGCAGATAAAGATCTACTTCTTCCTTATTTAATAGATGAAAGAGCAGCCAAGCGGTATCTCCCATCCAGAAAAAAGGAACATCCCCACTCATCAGATAGGGTTTCCCCTCTGCCGCGCGCAGCGGCCCATAGTCCCAAGGTTTCTTTTCCATCGTCAAGTCATCTCCTTCTCCTAGAGTTTGCTTTATTATAGCGCATTCCCGCCATCATGAAAAGAGTCTTTTGAAATTGCCCTGTTTTCTCCATCTTTTTTCCGTAAGATCAGCACCCAGTCCCGGTTGGGCATATACTCCTTGGCAGGCGTCACAAAGGATCGCTCTTGCGTAAAATCTGTCTCTCCCGCGTAACTCCTGACCCCCGTCAACGGATTCATCCACCAGGCTTCTACCCGTCCCGCCAGGCACCCTTTTTTCAAGGCAATTTTTCCCGGCAAATACCGGTAACAAAGAAGATAATCCTCTCCTCCAAAAATAGCGATCCGTTCATATCCCGTTCCCTGGGGGCAAGCCAGCGCCGCCTCCGCCTCCCGTCCGTGGGAGAAATCCACCTCGCTCATAAGGAGGGCCAGATGGGACATGCTGTCGCCGCCGGGATGATGAATCGCTTCCTTCCAGCTTTCCCAACAATTATAGGAGCCCGCGCGGCGCGGGTCGTCCGCCATCTGCATAATGGCATTATGTCCGTAGGTGAACCCGCAGCCCCCGGCAAAGACGGACCAGTAGGCGTAACGGCGGCAGGCGTCGTCCCGCCAGAGGGGCTCCGCCGCGCTCAAAAGCCCCTGGGGAATATTCTCATAGGAAGGCTCCGCGTCCAGCACGGGTTTTCTGCCTCCCGTCATCTCATAGACCCGCCGGACATACCGCCAGTTGTCCTCTCCGAACCGGTACGTATCCAATCCTCTGTCCACGATCTCGTCCTGTTCCCACTGATCGTACCGGCTGTGCCCCGATTGAAACATGTGCAGATCCAGCCATTCCTCACAGGGAAAATAATCAATGGAGGTGGTTCTGCCGAAAGGATGATAACACACCAGTTTATCCGGATTTCTCTCTTTAAGTATCCTTCCCATTTGGCTCCAATAGTCGTACCCCTCGTCGCCCCGTACGTCTCCGCCCGTCACCCAGATGATGTTGGGCGCGTCCCGATACCGTTCCGCCAGGAAGGCCGTATAAGCCGCCCCCTGTTCCATGCTGATCTGTCCGTCCCGGTAGACGCCGCCCCAATGGGGCAGGAGGGCCATATAGATTCCATACCGCTCCGCCGTCTCCACGATGCGATCCAGCATATCCCAATAGGTGAACTCCCCCAGAAGACAGGGCTTCGCCATATCCATGTCTACAAAAGCATGGGCCCCATAGGCGTTCGTATCCTCATGCCAGTGATATATGCTCGTCTGAACAACGTTAAACCCTTTCTCCGCCCGGTTCCTCAGATACCTCTCCACTTCGGAAGCTTTAAGTTTCTGCACCATGAGCCAGGCCGTGTCTCCCATCCAGAAAAAAGGCTTCTCTCCGGTCAACAAATAGGGGCGATCCGGCGCCGGATGCAGCGGACCATTCTCCCAGGGTTT
>CALWBZ010000078.1 GCA_944376225.1 uncultured Clostridia bacterium
TGATGTTCTCCGTCGCCATAAAGGGGAGTTCTTTCATCAGACGTTGTTCGATAACCTTCGGGTAGACCACAAGGCCGTCGGAGACATTGATATACAGGGTCAGGATCGCGTCTACGGCGAGGAAGGCCTCCGGAACAGAAAGGCGTTTGTTGGCGGAATCGTCCAGAGTACGCTCAAACCACTGGGTGGCGGCGGTAATCGCCGGATTCAGCGCGTCCACCATCACATAACGGGAGAGGGAAGCGATCCGCTCCGAACGCATGGGATTGCGCTTATAAGCCATGGCAGAAGAGCCGATCTGTTTGGACTCAAAGGGCTCTTCGATCTCCTTCAGATGCTGAAGAAGACGAATATCGCTGGAAAACTTAGAGGCAGACTGGGCGATGCCGGACAGGACATTCAGCACCCGACTGTCGATCTTACGGGAATAGGTCTGTCCGGAAACGGCGTAGACGCCGGGATATCCCATCTTTTCCGCGATCTTATGATCGAGGGCGCGAACCTTGTCGTGATCGCCTTCAAACAGCTCTAAGAAGGAAGCTTGGGTGCCGGTGGTACCCTTAGCGCCCCGCAGCTTGGCATGAGCCAGGCAATGTTCGATATCCTCCAGATCCAGCAGCAGATCCTGCATCCACAGGGTGGCGCGTTTGCCTACGGTGGTGGGCTGTGCCGGCTGGAAATGGGTAAAGGCCAGGGTAGGCAGACTCTTATAGGTCTCCGCGAATTTGGATAGATGGCGGATCAGCGCCACCAGCTTACGGCGTACCAGGCGCAGCGCCTCATACATGACGATGAGATCCGTATTGTCTCCTACATAGCAGGAAGTGGCGCCCAGATGGATGATGCCCTTCGCGGAAGGGCACTGCACTCCATAGGCATAGACATGGGACATCACGTCATGCCGCACCTCTTTCTCCCGTGCCTGGGCCACATCGTAATTGATATCCTCCTGATGAGCCTTTAATTCGGCGATCTGTTCCTCCGTGATGGGAAGACCCAGTTCCTTTTCGGACTCCGCCAGGGCGATCCACAGGCGGCGCCAGGTACGGAACTTCACATCGTCGGAAAACAGATGCTGCATCTCATAGCTGGCATAACGGGATGCCAGCGGCGTGCTGTAAATATCGTGAGCCACGAGATCCCTCCTCTTACAGGCCCAGACGGCGCATGACTTCCTGATAAGCCTCCTCGACGCCGCCCAGATCTCTGCGGAAACGATCCTTGTCCAGCTTGTCATGGGTCTTAACGTCCCAAAGGCGGCAGGTATCCGGAGAGATCTCATCCGCCAGGACGATCTGACCATGATAACGACCGAACTCGATCTTAAAGTCCACAAGCTCGATGCCGATGGACAGGAAGAAGGCCTTGAGTTCTTCGTTGATCTTCATCGTCAGGCTGCTGATGGTCTCCAGCTCTTCCGGCGTAGCCAGATCCAAAGCTAGGATGTGGGAATTGTTGATCATGGGGTCTCCCAGGGCGTCATCCTTCAGGCAGAATTCCAGGGTGGGGCAGGAGAGGACGCGGCCTTCTTCCACGCCGAAACGCTTAGAGAAGCTGCCGGCGGCAATATTGCGGACGATGACTTCCAGGGGAACGATTTCCACCTTTTTCACGGCGGTCTCTCGATCGGAGAGTTCCTCGATCAGGTGAGTGGGCACGCCCTTCTTTTCCAACATGGCGAACATCATGTTGCTCATGCGGTTGTTGATCACGCCTTTGCCGGTGATGGTGCCCTTTTTCAGGCCGTTAAAGGCCGTCGCGTCATCCTTGTATTCTACGATATAAGCGTCCGGATTGTCGGTGACGAAGACTTTCTTGGCCTTTCCTTCATACAGCATTTCTTTCTTTTCCATGATAAATTCTCTCCTTTGTTGATGATAAAATCTCGTTATTCCATGATCAGATAAGCGTCGCGATCGGCTCCTACGGATACGTATTTGACGGGACACCCCATGGCTTCTTCGATAAAGCGGATGTAGTCGTAAGCCGCCTTGGGAAGGTCAGAGGCTTTGCGGCATCCGCTGATGTCGCAGTGCCAGCCTTCCAGGTAGGTATACACGGGCTTGGCGCGGTCAAGAGCCGCCCCGAAGGGAAATTCATGAATCACCTCGCCGTCCAGTTCGTAGGCGGTGCAAACAGGAATCCGATCCATATAGGACAGGACGTCCAGTTTGGTCAAGGCCAGTTCGGTAGCGCCTTGTACCCTGGTACCGTAACGGGAAGCCACCACATCGAATCCTCCCACACGGCGGGGACGACCCGTAGCGGCCCCATACTCGCCGCCGGCCTTTCGCAGTTCTTCGGCCGCGTCGCCGAACATCTCGCAGGTAAAAGGACCTTCGCCCACACAGGAAGAATAGGCCTTGATAATGCCCACGACGCCGTCCAGACGATGATTGGGAATTCCCGCGCCCACCGGCGCGTAGGCCGCGATGGTGGAAGAGGAGGACGTATAGGGGTAGATGCCGAAATCGATATCCCGAAGAGCTCCTAACTGTGCCTCAAATAAAATCTTTTGTCCCGCCTTGGCGGCCCGATCCAGGAACAAGCTTGTATCGCAGACAAAATCTTTGAGGGGGGAGAAATAACGATCCAGCCAATGAACCAGATCTTCAAATACGATCGGTTTCGCGCCGTAAACCCCTTCCATCGTCAGGTTCTTCCATTCTACGATATCCTTAAGGCGGGGAAGCAGCGTGTCCATATGAAGAAGATCCCCCATGCGAACGGCTTTCTTCATATATTTGTCTCCATATACATAGGCGATTCCCCGACGGGTGGAACCGTATTTTTTATCGGCCAGGCGCGTCTCCTCGAGACAATCCTGATCCACGTGATAGGGCATGCAGACGACGGCCCGGTCGCTGATCTTGAGATTGTCCGGAGTAATCTTTATGCCGCCCTTACGCAGGTTTTCGATCTCACCGCACAGATGATGCAGGTCGATGACCATGCCGTTTCCCATGACGTTGATCACGTTTTCATGAAAGATTCCGGAAGGGATGAGATTCAGAATAAACGATCCCCGGGGATTGACCACGGTATGTCCCGCGTTGTTGCCGCCTTGATAGCGGACAACCACGTCATAGTCCTGACAGAGAAGATCCACCATGCGGCCCTTGCCCTCATCTCCCCAGTTGATACCAGTAATGGCTGTTAGCATAGACATTCCTTCTTTCCTAGAATACGGAACGGTTCCAATAAAAAAGCCGCCCATGTCATAAACAAACGATCCGGCGGTATGGCATAAAAACCCCATTCCATTCCGATTATACACATTCAAAAGATGCTTGTCAAGGAATTCTTGACGAAAGGAGAGGGAAATGATACAATATTGAGCGAAAAAGATGGATTTGGGGGAAGACGCATGAAAAAAAGAGGATCGCCCATGCTGGGATTTTTCATGATCGTATGTTTGCAGTCGATGGCAGCCAATTTCGCCCATCCGGTGACGCCGACGATCATACAGAACCTGGGCCTGGGAGACTATATGTTCGGACTCGCCTTCGCGGGTATGGCCGGCACGAGCTTTTTGTTCTCGCCCTTCTGGGGAAGGCTCGCGGATTACGTGCAGAGCCGCACGATTCTTTTAATCTGTAATCTGGGGTATGCCCTAGGGCAGATCCTTTTCAGCCTTGGCACAACGGAAGTCACGATCATGATGGCCCGGTTCGTATCAGGCTTCTTCGTGGGCGGCGTCAACGTGTGCATGCTAACCTATACGGTCAATATGTCCGAACCGGCGCGAAGGGGCGGCAATCTCACCGTACAGGCCACGGCGGTGACGGTGGCGGGCACCTTCGGCTATATGATCGGCGGCGTACTGGGAGAGGTATCCGTGAATCTGGCCTTCGGCATGCAGGCGCTGTGTCTGTCCCTGTCGGCCCTCCTGTTCTTCTTCCTGTTGAAAAACGACCGGACCGAAAGGCAGAAAGCGATTCCCCTGGGACAGGTCGCGCGCAAGGCCAATCCCTTCGCGGCGTTTATGTCCGCAGGTCAGTTCATGACGACGCTGTTTGCCGTGCTCTTTTCGGTTGTCTTCATGGTGAATTTCGCTTTTACGGCCTACGATCAGTGCTTTAACTATTACATCAAAGATCAGTTCGGCTTTTCTTCCATGTATAACGGCTTTATTAAAGCGGCCATCGGACTGATCTCTCTGCTGGCCAATATGACCCTTTGCATGTATATCATCCGAAAGACGGATGCCGCCCGTTCGGAGGTGAAGGTGCTTTTCGTGAGCGCCCTGGCCCTCTTTGGGGCGATCCTGGGAGACGCCGTCGTGCCTTTTATCCTGCTGACGGTGGTGTATCTCAGCATGAACGCGGTGAGCGTACCGGTCTTGCAATCCGTCGTGGCGGACGGCGCGCCCCAGGAGAAGAGCAACATCGTCATGGGTTTTTATAACGCCATTCGCTCTTTCGGACAGGTTTGCGGCGCGGCGTTTGCCGGTTTTGTCTATAGCGCGGGACCTAAAGTACCTTTTCTATGGGCAGGAGTCGCCCTGATCTTGGGAGGACTGGGGACGGTTCTGTATATCATTCTAAGCAATAGGAGGAATTCGACATGTGGGAAAGCGTAAAACAATATGTAAAAGAAAATCTGGCGAGGATGCGGCGGGAGCCGGGAGGAATCTTGAAATATCCGTACATCGTGCCGGGATCGGATACGTATGCCACGACGCTGTGGGACTGGGATTCCTGGTGGACCTGCATTGCCATCGGTCAGGCGGACGCGGAAGAGGGAAGGGGGAAGGATTCCCTTCCTTATGAACAAGGCTGCGTGCTGAATTTCCTGGATCATATGGATGAACGGGGGAAGACGCCGATCCTGATCACCAACGATCCCTTCCTGCCGGAGGAAGAGATGGATTATATCGGCAAGAATAATCATAAGCCCGTCCTGGCCCAGCACGCCCTATATACGGTGCGGAAGAGTCAGGATATGGGTTGGCTGCTGCCGTATATGGAGAAATTGGACACTTTTGTTTCATATTTTAAGAACTATGCGACCCACAAAGAGACAGGGCTGGCTTATTGGGAGAACGATTTCGCGGTGGGCGTGGATAACGAGCCGATCATCTATTTTAGGCCCGAGCGCAGCACCGCGGCGCTGTATCTTAACTGCCTGCTGTATCGAGAAGAGCTTGCGATGGCGAAGCTGTGGGAAATGGCGGGACAGGAGGACCGGGCCGAAGGTTGGAAGACCGAGGCCGAAAGACTGGCGGAAAACATCCGCAAATTTTGTTGGGATCCCAGAGACCAAAGCTTTTATTCCGCGGATATTCTGCTGCAGCCGGTGGAGGAGGAGCGATGGCTGCACCATGAGGCGCCCAGAAGCTGGCCATGCCTTATTATGCGTATCGATACCTGGACTAATTTCCTGCCCCTCTGGGCGGGGGTGGCCACCGAAGAGCAGGCACGGATGGTTCTGCGGCGGCTGGAGGACCCGGAAAGCTTTATGGGCGATTACGGTGTGCGCACTCTATCCAAACAGGAGCCCATGTATAACTTAAGGGCCACCAATAACCCATCTAACTGGCTGGGACCGGTATGGGGCGTGTCCAATTACATGGTCTTTCGAGGGCTGCAGCGATATGGCTTTGAAGAGGAGGCCGCGGATTTGGCCCGTAGAACGGCGAATCTGTTTGAAAAAGATCTAAAGGAGACGGGGACGTTTCATGAGTTTTATGATCCGGATCGGGGCGTCGGCATCAGAACGCCGGATTTCCAGAACTGGAATTGTCTCGTGCTTAACATGATCGCTTTCCTGGAAGGGAGAGGGCAGATTACGGAATTCTGATCCGATCATCTAAAAAAAGGATCCTCCAAGTCGGGAAAGGACTTGGAGGATCCCTTTTTACAAGCCGATTCCATTTAGTGGGGGATCCCATCCTCCATCGTGTAAGCGCCCAGAGAATTTTCTTTGACCTGGATGCAGATGAAACCGATGGGAGAGTCTTCCGCGGCGAAGAATTGACGCTTAGCGGAAGGGGAGAGACGCAGCCAGTCCCCGGCGGCAAGTTCTACCGTTTCGCCGTCGATCACGGCTTTGCCTCGGCCTTCCAATATGCCATAGATTTCCTCGTTGTCCTTATGAGAATGGACGAAGGGCACACAGCCTCCCGCGGGCAGATGATTCACGCTGACTTCTGCGCCGGTCAGGGCGAGCTTGTCATGAAGCTCTACGCGAGCATCGCCCGCGACGCTTGTCTTCGTATAGTTACTCATGATTTTACCTCCTGAATCAAATGTTAAAATTTTCTTGATTATAGCACATAAAGGAAAAGAAGTCAAATTTCAGGAATCACAGAAATTTCACAGCTTTCCTGTTGCCCAAAAACGGGAAGCATGATATAATGAGTAAGAAATGAGAAAGATTGGACAGGCTAGGATTTGTCCGATCAAATATAAAGATAAAGGAGAGGTTTCCAATGAAAATTGCTGTCATTAACGAAAACAGCCAGGCTGCGAAGAATGAGCTGATTGTCAGCACCCTGAAGAAGGTTGTGGAGCCCATGGGACACGAAGTGTTCAACTATGGTATGTATTCCGCCGATGATAAGGAGCAGCTGACCTATGTACAGTGCGGTATCCTGGCGGGTGTTTTGTTGAATTCCGGCGCTGCCGATTATGTGATCACCGGCTGCGGTACCGGCGAGGGCGCTATGCTGGCCTGCAATTCTTTCCCCAAGGTGCTTTGCGGTCATATCGAGTCTCCGCTGGACGCTTATTTGTTCAGTCAGGTTAACGACGGAAACTGTGTGGCGATCCCCTTTGCCGAGAACTTCGGTTGGGGCGGCGAGCTGAATCTGCAGTATATCTTCGAGAAGCTGTTCTGCGCCCCCGGCGGCGGCGGATATCCTCCGGAGAGAGTCGTTCCGGAGCAGCGCAATAAGAAGATCCTGGATAAGGTGAAGGAAGTTACCCATGTGGACATGGCTACGATCCTGAAGAATCTGGATCCCGAACTGGCGAAGGGAGCGGTTGCCGGCGCTAAGTTCCAGGAGTATTTCTTCGCGAACTGCAAGTGCGATCAGATGGCGGCTGCCGTGAAGGAGCTGCTGGCGTAAGCATGACGGTATAAGAGGCTGTGGAAGGCGGATTCGCCTTCTCACAGCCTCCGTTTTATTTTGGGGTATCAAATGAAAATCAAAGAAATTCAATATGGAGAATTATTAAAAAAAGGCGGGTCTAAGATGCCTGCTCAAGTTACGGAAACACTGGATGATCTTTTCCGGTATTGGCGATTGGCCGCGGAGTACGGACAGGGGGAACAGGGAGAAAGGTTGTATCAAAGGTTTTGGGAGCAGCTTCAGGGCTTAATCGGGGAGTTTCAGGATCTTGTACTCTCCTGCGCCGATCCTGAGGAACCGGAAGATTTGGAGGGCATAAGAGCTAAACGTCCGGAAGGTCCGCGTAGGATTTCAAAAGGAATTTTGGAAGATTATGGGGCGAGACTGCGGGGAGCCTTTTATGGAAGAATGGCGGGATGTACCCTAGGGGCCGCGTTGGAATTCGCGCCGATTGAGGAGGCGAAGGCGTGGGCCGAGCGTTTCGGAGATTCTTATCCCTTAAAAGATTACTGGAGCGAAGTACGGGAGCCGTGGAAGAAACATTATATCGTAGGGAAAAAGCAGGATCTGACAAAATCCGGCATGGATGCCGTGCCTCCCGACGACGATACGATTTATACGCTGCTAGGATTACTCGCGATGGAGGAATACGGGCCTTCCTTTTCTCAGGAGGACTTGACGAAAGTGTGGCTTCGATACCTGCCGTTGGGAGATGAGGAAACGGCGGGAGGTAAGGGCTGTTATTGGGGAGAGCGGATCATGATGAAAAATCTGCAAAGGGGGATGTCGCTGCCGGAAGCGGGACTGGCGGGGAATCCGAATCTGCAGAATATCGCTGCCTGGACGCGGGCGGACAGTTATGGTTACGTCTATGCGGGGTGGCCGGAGAAAGCGGCGGAACTGGCCTATCGGGACGCTTCCATGAATCATCGCCGCAATGGTGTATACGGTTCAATGTTTATGGCCGCGACCATCGCGGCGGCCTTCGTGACAGAAGATCCTATGGAAGCGGTGCGAATCGGCCTCACGGAGATCCCGAAAGACTGCCTGTTCGCTGAAGGAATTCGTTGGGCGTTAGAACAGCATCCCAGTAATTATCAGGAGGCATACGATCTTGTTTGGGATAGATATGCGGGCATGTTTAACGGCAGCGCGCTGACGAACGCGCTGCATGTGGTCATGGGCCTTCAAATCGGGCAGAAAGATTTTACGAAGACAATCGGAGAGACCGTGGCCATGAGCGGCGATAACGATTGTACGGGCGCGACCGCGGGCAGTATTCTGGGAGCCGTGATCGGAATCGATTCTATTCCGGAACACTGGGTACGCCCCTTCCAAGGACGCATGCATATTTATCTTAAAGAACAGCCGGAATATCTTGAGATAGAGGATGTGTGCCAGCGATTGGAGAGGTTGGCAAGGCGTTTTCAAGCCTAGAAAAAGAAGGGGCAGTCGAGGGATCGGCTGCCGCTTCCTTTTTCGATTCGGCTAAAACATCTCACTTTTCCTTAAGAAATCTCCCAAAACTCTACACGAACATCGCCGGAGAGGGACGAGGCTTTCAGCTGTTGAGGTCCTTCCTGCGGCAGAGCATCCAGATTCGTGGATACGTCGCCGTAGCGGGACTCAAGATC
>CALWBZ010000079.1 GCA_944376225.1 uncultured Clostridia bacterium
GACGCAGGTGCCGCCAAAGCTAAAAAGAAGGGCGACACAGAGAAGATAGACGTATCCCATGGGAAGTAAAGAGCTCCTTTTCTTTTGAATCAGACTTATTGTATGACAAGGAGAGAGATGTGTCAAGTTTTAGTGCTGACGCTCGTCAGCTCTTTCCCCGGTTTTCGTGTTAAGTTAATCGATTTTTCCCGGAGAGAGCTGACGCTCATCAGCTCTTTCCCCGGTTTTCGTGTTAAATTAATCGAATTTTCCTGGAAAGTGCTGTTTGAGAACGCGCTCTTTCTATGAGGACTATCGGGAAACAAAAAGGTGGAGCCGCTCATCCCTTAACTAGATGAGAGGCTCCACCTTTTCTATACATTAATCCAATACGCCGGGCACGATTGCTTTTTTCATCGGAGGAGCGGGGATGAACCGGGAGGCGGAAGACAGTTCCGTCCATTGTCCGGTTTTTCCGGAAGTCTCAAAGCCCTCGATGGCTTCCAGCACATGAAAAGTCTGGGTGTAATCCGCACGGGCGCGGCGGCCGTCCCGAAGGGCGTTCGCCATATCGGCCAGGCCGAGGCCGCGGGAGTTGTCCTGATAGTCGAAGACCAGCGGAAGTTCGCGGATTTCTTTAGACTCGGGACGATACAGACGGACCGGGCCGCCGAAGGTATTGGGATCGGGTACCAGGAGGGTGCCCTCAGAACCGTATACCTCGAAACGGGCCTGGGAAGGATAGTGGACGTCGAAGGTGGTAAACAGCGTGCCCAGAGCGCCGGAGGCGTATTCCACCGTGCCGGAGACATAGGTGGAAACGTTGACGTCTATTGGCGTTCCCGCCAGCGGTTCGCTGGTAATCATCCGCTTTGCGAAAGTCCTTCGGGTGGCGGCGTTTACGCGGCGAATAGCCCCCATCAGATTGACCATGGCCGTCAGATAATAGGGGCCCATATCCATCATGGGGCCGCCGCCGTATTGGTAGTAAAAATCCGGATCCGGATGCCAGCTCTCGTGTCCCCGGCAGATCATGAAGGCGGCGGTTCCGATGGGAGCGCCGATATATCCGTCCTCGATCAGTTTCCGGCAGGTCTGGATACCGGCGCCCAGGAAGGTGTCCGGCGCACCGCCCAGCATCAGCCCTTTCTGTTCCGCCAGGGCCACGAGCTCCCGGCCCTCCGCGAGACTCGCTCCTAGAGGCTTTTCCGAATAAACGTGTTTGCCGGCTTCCGGGGCCGCTTTCGTGACGGCGTAATGTTCGTAGGGACGGGTCAGGTTCAGGACGATATCCACTTCCGGGTCCGCGAAGGCGTCGTACATCGTTTCATAGAGCTTCGGCACGTTATAGTCCTTCTGGGCTTTTTCCGCCCGCTCCCGAATCAGGTCGCATACGCCGAGCAAATGGATCTCGCGGAAGAGACCGGAAATATTCTTCAGATAGATGCCGCTGATACAGCCCACGCCGATCATGGCGACTTGGATGATTTTCTTCATTATAGGATTCCTCCCTTTCTTAGTACATCTTAGCGGTATTTTCAAAGGGGGAGGTGTCAAGACCATGGCAGACGGCATAGGCCCGGCCCTCTCCTGCCCAGAGCATGCCCCGTTCCATCAAGGTTTGGGCGGCAGGCGACTTGTCGAAAACATCATCATGGTGTCCCAGGGAGATGTAGAACACGCGGCCCAATCCCCAGTATTTCGTCCAGGCCACGGGCATATCCACAGGTTTATTGGCGATATGATAATAGGGAACAATGGGGAAGCGGGTGGTGGCCAGCACTTCGATGGCCGGATCTACATGCAGATAATAATGCTCCGATTCCACCTCAAAGTCTTCCAGTCCCTCCACAATGGGGCTGGATCCCTTACAGATGTTGACGGTGTAACGGATTCCGTCGCCGCCGGGATGGGACACCCACTGACCGCCGGTCATGAACTGCCATTCGGTGTCGTTTCGGAAGGCGTCGCACATGCCGCCGTGGCAGCCCGCCAATCCCACGCCGGCTCCCACCGCCTTGCTGATGTTCTTAGTGTATTCCCGTTCGATCGACCCCATGGTCCAGCAGGCGACGATCAGATCCAGGTTCATCAGGGCGTCCAGATCGCCGAACACATCCAGCGTATCCGACAGGGTGACATGATAACCGTTACGTTCCAGCAGGCCGGCAAAACGCCGGGAGGTAAGCTTAGGTTCGTGTCCCTGCCAGCCTCCTTGTACAATCAGTGCTTGTTTCATCGTATGAGCCTCCATAGTATCTGTATTTTTTGCAGGTTAAATATGGCACTTCTTGCCTACGCCGTCCTGGGCGGACTCAAACAAAAGATCCACCACACGCATGACGCGAAGAAGCTGCTCGTGAGTGACCATGGGCGCGGCGCCATTTTCCAGTACGTCTACGATATTGTTGTAATAATCGGACCACTGGGTCTTCACATCGGGCAGGGGCAGTTCTTCCATCGTATGAGCGGGACGGGGCGCCATAGTACGGGTGGGTCCAGCGGCGGTATAGACAATATCGTCTTCCCAGGCCATTTCTCCATCCGCCTTCAGACGCATGATCCGGCCGTCGCATTCCCAATTTTCGATGACCATGGTGCCTTCGGTGCCGGATATATGCCAGCGGGGGGCGTTGATCAGGCAGTTGGTGGCCATCTCCAGCATGGCTACGGCGCCGTTTTCAAAGGAGAGCGTTAGTTTAATGTTATCGTCCACTTCCGGCGTGTAGATGGACAGCAAATGAGCGTCCACCGCGACCACGGGGGAACAGATGAGATCCATCATCTGATCGATGAGGTGAATCCCCCAATCTAACAGCATGCCGCCGCCGTTGAGTTTGTGCCCGCGCCAGCCGTGAAGGGAACGGCGGGAGCCCTGAACCTTGCTTTCTAAGAAATAAGGACGTCCTAACAGGCCGGACTTGAGGGTCTCCTGTACGATGCGGTAATCCCGATCCAGACGGCGGTTATGATGCACCGTAAAAAGGAGTCCCGTTTCCTTGGCCACATCGATGATTTCCGTGAGTTCCTGGGCGTTTAACGTCACCGGTTTCTCACAGATCACGTTTTTGCCCGCGCGCAGGGCGGCGATGCACAGATCCTTGTGGAAATCGTTCGGGGTGGCGATGGTGACAAGCTGAACCTCCGGATCTTTAAGAAGAGCATCCAGGGACTCGTAGGCCAAGATCCCGGCGTCTCTCGCCTTCTGCCGCGCCTCTTCCCGCACGTCCCAGGCCCCTTTTACCTGAATGGCACTTACATGCTCCTTGAGACTGCGGTGATGCCAGCTTCCCATGCCGCCATAGCCAATAATTGCATGAACAATGGACATTGTACGACCTCCTCGTATCGTAAGATTTTACTTGTATTATAACGTGCCCCGTGATAAAATGATAGCGTCCTTGTGGGAAAAAACAATCAAAAATTGCGGTGAGGAGAAGAAAGATGCTGCCATTTTATGAGGTTCAGGAACACCGGGTAAAGATAGGGCCTCTGCGGCCCGGTTTTTGTTTTCCGGCGCATCTGCATGTGGAATGCGAGATGATCGGCGTGCGTAAAGGATGCATGCGGATGCGGGCCGACGATATCAGCTATACGATCGGAGAGGGAGAGATTTTTTTGATCGCGCCGAACCAGGTGCATGTCTATGTGGGCGCTTCCGAGGATGTGGAAGGCTGTCTTCTGATGTTTCATCCGGAGGAGGCGAGCGGTCTGTCCTGGAACCTGCTGCGTACAAGGCCCGCGAATCCCTTGGTTACGGCGGAGCACGTGCCGGAAAGGCTCTGGCAGGCTCTCGACTGGATGGAGGAAGAACGGAGAGAGAATTGTGAGCAGGCGGTTCGCGCGCTTCTTACGCTGATTCTTGCGAAGCTGTATCCGCTGACAAAGCCGATTTTGACGGAAGTATCTCAGGAAGAAGATCTGATCCGCAGGGCTCTTACGAGGATTCATGAGACTTTTCAGGAGGATCTTCCCCAAGAAGATCTGGCCCGGGAGTTGGGAGTGACCCACTGGTATTTATCCCACTTGTTTAACGCCCATCTGAAAATGGGGTATAGAACATACGTCAACGCCCTGCGGGTGGAGCAAGCAAGGCGAATGCTTTTAACCACCGGCCTTCCGGTTACGGATATCGCATATCGGTGCGGATTCAACAGTCAGTCCAGCTTTAACAGGGCCTTTCGGAACTGGTTTCATACGACGCCCAGGGAGATGAGGGAGAAGATTCGATGATCCCCCCATGGGGTCTCTGAAAAAAACGTCGAGATTGAAAAAAAGTGCTTGACAGCGGGGAAGGTGCGTACTATAATGTATAAGCATGACTGTGGATGCGTATGTTCCATTAGCCCCGGTTCAAACGCGGACGCAGCGCAATATAATCAAGGAGTGGACATGTTCGATGAAGACATATATGCCCAGTGCAAAGAATATTGACAGAA
>CALWBZ010000080.1 GCA_944376225.1 uncultured Clostridia bacterium
CTCGTCCAGGTACTCGTTTTTTAGGGTGAATTCTACCGTATAGCGTCCCTCTCCCTGCTTTTGCCGTACCCAGCTCACCTGATAGGCCGCGTCCTTCCCGAAGCCGTTGTCCGCCGTGAGATCCCCCTGCTCCGTCAGGATCTTTACTAGATCGGGCAGGTCTTCGGCATCGATCTCGATCCTGTCCGCCACCTCCAGCCGGGGGCCGGTATAATTCACCATGCGAAGTTTCCGGGTCACGGTGGTTTCCGTCCCCTCTTCCGTGAACACCGAGTACCGGATCTCTTTCTCCGTCATCGTCCCCTTTCCCGTGAGGATGGCCTGCACCCTGTCCGTCAGATCTTCCCCCTCCGGTCCCAGGACCAAAACCCCTTTCATCAGATCCAGCGTTCCTTCTCCGTCATATTCCAGGATCTCCGGCTCCAGCGCAAATTCCGCCTTCTCCTGGGAACGGGCCTCCACATGGCCCGCCTGCTCCTCCTGCCATCCGGCATAAAGCCATAGCAGGAAGAGGGCTGCCAGGGCCAGCGCCCCCAGAACGCTCATCAAAATCCGCGCCTTTCTCATGAGGTCTCGTTTCCTTCCTCCGCCGCGCCTTCCGAATCGCCATAACCGTACCGCCCGTACTTCCCGTAGCCGTAATACCCGTAGCCATACCTCCCGTAACCGTAGTAGCCATAGCCCCGATGATGCACGGGAACACCATTAAAGACATATCCCAAGAGATGAGCGCTGCTCTCCTCCAGATCGGAGATGCCCTCCATGATCCGCCGTCTCTGCACGGCGTCGTGGCGGATCACATAGAGGATACCGTCCGCGTGTTCCGCCAGGATCCCCGCGTCCTCGAAGAGCTCGCAGGGCGGGGCGTCTACAATAATCAGATCCATGTGCTTAGAGCAGTTCTCGAAGATCTCCTTCATTCTGGGATGGTTCAAAAGGGAGGGAATCTTCTTGGCCGGCTTGCTCCCGCAGATGGCCCAGACGCCGCTCTCCTCTTCCCGGCGGATCGTCTCCTTCTGGTGTTCTCCCTGTAGGAGGAGTTCCTCCAGTCCGTATCCCTCCGGCAGGCCCAGTAGACTTCCGTCCGTCTGTTTGCGCAGATCCCCGTCCACGAAAAGCACCTTTTTCCCATGGGCCGCGGCCGTATACGCCAGGTTCGCGGCCACGGAGGATTTTCCTTCCTCCGAGACCGTGCTGGTGACGAGCAAGACCTTTCCGCCCCTCGCCTCCAGCTCCCGCTCCACCTTCACCAGGAGGCTCGCGATGCTCTCTTTATAGTTCTGGGGCAGCCTCTGATTATAAACGGAAAGCTTCTGCCGGTTCTCCTTGCCCCTGGCCTTGAAGCGTACTTGGGGGAGATTCCCCAGACAGGGCAGGCTGGTCAGGGCCTTCAGCTCGTCCGGCTTCTGCACCGTCTTTCGCAGGAGGGCCAAAAGGCCGATGATAAAGACGCCCCCGACGGCCCCCGCCATCGCCCAAAGGCGCACCGTCCGACTGTAATTGGGCCTGTTATAGGGTTCCGTGGGCGTAGTCGGCACCTCAATCATGTTAAACCGAATCTGCCCCAGGACGAATCGGGCCACATCCGGATATACTTTGATCGCCGCCTCCAGAATGGTTCTGGCCGCCTCCGGGTCCCTACTGGTCACGCTCATGGTAATCATGTTGGAGTCGGAGATGGCTTGCGCCGAAATACTGCCGTTCACAGATTCCGTTCCCAGTTCCTGACAGATGGCCTCGGTCAGAAGGTCGCTGCTCAGAATGTAGGGAAAGGTACGGGCCAACTGTCCCGCCGTCGTCGTGTCATAATAGAAATTGTAAATGGAACCGGCATCCTCCGTACTGCCCGTCATCACGGTAAAGGTGGCCTGGGACCGGTACATGGGGGTATAAAACTGGGTGGAACGCACATAACCCGCGGCTCCCGCCAATAAGGCCAGTATGGGAATCAGCCACCAGGCCTTTAGCAGATACCGAAAAAAATTCCAGATCAGGGTTCCCAGGTCGATCTCCAACTCTTCTCTATTCTCTTCCATCATGCTTCCTCCGCTTGTTTTCGACCATAACGCTGATAGGCGCCGGCGCTGCTGCTTAACGCGATCCCCTCCCGGTGAAAGGCGTTCAGGATGAATCCGCCGAAATCCGCGCCGCTTTGTCGGATCAGATCCGCGGCGTTGTTGACGGCCCGTATATCCGTCCAGTCCTGACGCACCACCAAAACGCCCACATCCGCCTGTTTCATCAAAAGTTCCGCGTCGCTGGAGAGGGCCATCGGCGCCGTATCTAAGATCACGTAATCCATGCTCTTTCGGCAAGCCTGAAGGACGTTTCGCATCCGGGGAGACTCCAGAAGTCCGCCGGAATTGCGCGCCCCGACATTCTGAAAAATATGAAACAGCCCCGTCCCCTCGTCATAATATAGCAGGTTGTCCACATCCGCCTTGCCCGTCAGGTAGTCCGCGAGCCAAGTCTCCTGCGCCTTCGGACTGTCAAAGATCTTATACTGGGCCGGTTTCTTCAGATCCAAATCGATCAGGGCGACCCGTTTGCCCTTTTCCGCCAGGGCCAAGGCCAGGTTGGCCGCCACCGAAGATTTGCCCTCATTTTCCGCCACGCTGGCGATGAGGAGCACCTTCTGGTTTCGCTTACGCATATGATGGTTCAGCCGGGTGGCGACCTTACGATAGGACTCGGTAAACTGCGCTCCCACTCGGGAAGAAAGGATCATCAGCGACCGGTTCTTGCGCTGGAGCCGTTCCTTCCAGGTCAGATGCTTTTTCTCGAAGGGAATCGTCCCCAGGATGGTCCCGTCCAGGTTATTG
>CALWBZ010000081.1 GCA_944376225.1 uncultured Clostridia bacterium
ATAGGGGAGCTTGACCGCCTGTTTATCAAAATCTACGAGGACAATGCCAAGGGCAATCTAAGCGACGAGCGTTTTGCCATGATGAGCAAGACCTATGAGGACGAGCAGGCGCAGCTTAAAGTTGAAATCACAAATCTGCAAAAAGAAGTCGAAGTACAGAAAAGACAGATAGAAAACCTCGAACAGTTTATTCAGCGGGTACGCAGATACACCACACTCACAGAACTCACGCCATACGCCCTCAGAGAGCTCGTAAAGGCGGTTTATGTGGAGGCACCCGACAAGTCCAGCGGTAAGCGCAAGCAGAAGGTACATATCGAATATGACCTCGTTGGCTACATTCCCGTGGATGAACTGATAAAAGCGGAACAGGCATGACCGAAATCATGCCTGTTCCAAGAAATTCAAATATTACTGTTTTACGACCACCGAGCATTTGTAGTGAATTTCATTATATCCTCCGAATAGTTAAAGTTCTTTTGTAATTTCAATAAACTGACTCATACTCACGGCACCATGCAAGAGGTTTTCTCCTTCCTTAATCACCATGTAATAACAGAGAGCCAGGGAAAATCCCCGGCCCTATTTCTTATATCTGATCCAGCGCCTGCTTGATATCCTCCAGAATATCCTCGATATCTTCCAATCCGCAGGAGAGACGGATCAGTCCCGGGGTGATCCCGCAGGCCACCAGCTGTTCATCCGTCAGCTGTCTATGGGTAGAACTCGCGGGATGCAGCACGCAGGTACGGATATCCGCCACATGAACCACCAGCGACGCCAGTTTCAGGTGATCGATAAACTTTGCCGCCATCTCCCGGCCGCCTTTGACGGAAAAGGCGATCACGCCGCTCTTTCCATCCGGCAGATACTTCTCCGCCAGATCATGGTACTTGTCCCCGGGCAATGTGGGGTAATTAACAAATTCGATCTTATCCGTACGGCTCGCCAGGTATTCCGCCACCTTCTCCGCGTTGCGGCAGTGCTTCTCCATCCTGAGGGGCAGGGTCTCCAAGCCTAAGTTCAGCAAAAACGCGCCCATGGGCGTCTGCGCCGTTCCCAGGTCTCTCATCATCTGCACCCTTGCCTTGGTGATATAAGCGGCCTTTCCAAAGGCTTTGGTATAGACGAGGCCATGATAGGACTCGTCAGGCTCCGTGTATTCCGGAAACTTTCCGTTCGTCCAGTCGAAATTCCCGCTGTCTACGATCACGCCGCCCAGCTGCACCGCGTGGCCGTCCATATATTTCGTGGTAGAATGAACGACGATATCCGCGCCGAACTCGAAGGGACGGCACAGCGCCGGCGTGGCGAAGGTATTGTCTACGATAAAGGGCACGCCGTTTCTGTGCGCCAGATTGGCCAGTCTCTCGATGTCCAGTACGGCAATCGCGGGATTTGCGATGGTCTCTCCGAACATGGCCTTGGTATTCGGCCGGAAAGCCCTCTGGATCTCCTCGTCGTCCGCGTCCGCGTCCACAAAGGTCACCTCGATCCCCATCTTCTTCATCGTGACCGCGAACAGGTTGACGGTACCGCCGTAAATCGTGGCGGTGCTGACCATATGGTCGCCGGCGTGCAGAATATTCAAGATCGCCAGCGTCGTCGCCGCCTGTCCGGAGGATGTGCACAGGGCCCCCACGCCCCCCTCCAGATCCGCGATCTTCTGTTCCACAGCATCCACCGTGGGATTGGACAGACGCGTATAGAAATGTCCCGGAACCTTTAAGTCGAAAAGCTCGCCCACATGCTCCGTGGACTCATAAGTAAACGTCGTACTCTGATAGATGGGCAGCGCCCTCGCTTCTCCGTTTCCCGGCTTGTACCCGGAATGCAGGCACTTGGTACTGATCTTCATATCTCTCTCTTCCTTTCTACTTTATTGATGCAGACTCGCGGTGCGGATGACCTCGTTCGCGATGGCGTCCGCCACACGAGGATCGAAGGCGTAGGGAATCAGGTTCTCCTCGGAAAGTTCTTCTGCGGGAATCAGATTCGCCAGCACATGGGCCACGTTCAGCTTGATCTCTTCCGTGATCTTGCAGCGGGCTTTAAGCGCCCCCTTAAACAGACCGGGGAATACGAGGACATTATTGATCTGATTGGGAAAATCGGATCGCCCCGTCCCTATGACGCGGGCTCCTCCCGCCTTCGCTTCCTCCGGCATGATCTCCGGCACCGGATTGGCCATGGCAAAGACGATCCCGTCTTTGTTCATGGCAGATACCATCTCCCTGGTCACGATATGGGGAGCGGAAACGCCTACGAAGATATCCGCGCCCCTGAGAGCGTCCGCAAGGCTCCCCGACAGACCTTCCTTATTGGTGATTCGGCTCATCTCTTCCTGAGCCGGGTTCATTCCCGGCATACCCGCCTGCAGGATGCCCGCCTTATCGCACAGGATCACGTCTCCGAAACCGTCCGCCAGCAGGAGCTTACTGATCGCGATCCCAGCGGCGCCCGCGCCGTTGACCACGACCCGCGCCTCTTCTCTGTTTTTTCCCACCACTCGCAGCGCGTTGGTCAGGGCTGCCAGCACCACCATCGCCGTGCCGTGCTGATCATCGTGAAAGACCGGGATGTCCAGTTCATCCCGCAGTCTCCTTTCGATCTCAAAACATCTGGGAGCGGAAATATCCTCCAGGTTGATGCCGCCGAAGGTAGGGGCGATACGCTTCACGGTCTCGATGATTTCCTCGGGATCCTTCGTATCCAGGCAGATCGGCACCGCGTCCACGCCGCCAAACTCCTTGAACAAAACCGCCTTGCCTTCCATCACCGGCATGGCCGCCTCCGGCCCGATGTCTCCCAGTCCCAGAACCGCCGTTCCGTCCGTAACCACCGCCACGAAATTGCCCTTCATCGTGTATTTATACACGTCTTCCCGGTTCTCGTGTATCTTCTTACAAGGTTCGGCCACCCCCGGCGTATACGCCATGGACAGAGCCTCTCTGGAATCCACTTTCATCTTGGCCGCGACCTCTAGTTTTCCTCTCCATTCCTCATGAAGGCGCAGGGCTTCTTCTAACTGTGTCATTTGTTTCTCCTCTTCTCGATGTGAAAGGGGGCTGCCGCGCGTATTGCCGGCAGCCCTCCCGTCCTATTATTTCTTGATGCCAAAGGCAATTTCCAATTCGTCCACTTCTTCCTCGGAAATATGCACGATCTGGCCCACGTTACGGGTCATGACTACGGAACGGGCGCTGTACTCCATGACTTCCAGCTTGTCAAAGGCGTTGATCAGCGACTGTCCCGTCACGATGATACAGTCGTTCTCGATGATCGCCACCGGGTTGTCGGGGCTCAATTTTCCGGCCAGCTCCTCGGCCTCCATAAACGTGGAACCGAAAGGATATTTCTGGACGGTACGCAGCTGCAGATAGCATTCGGGAATCAGACGGGCGTCAAACTCCTGATCCGTCACCGCAAAGGCCATGATATGGGGCGGATGAGCCACGATGACCGAATTGATCTCCGGATGCTGCTTATAAATCTCCGCGTGCAGGATCATGGAGCGAGAGGGATGCTTTCCGGCCTCTCTCTTGCCGTCCTTGATCAGCACCAGATCCTCCGGATCCAGATAATCCCGATCCTTCGCGTAAGGCGTGATCAGGAAACTCCCGTCAGAAAGCCGGCAGGAGAAGGTTCCCTGGCTGCTGGTAAACAACTGATTATTATAGGCCCGCTTGATCAACTGGCACATATCTCGGCGCATCGCCAGCTCTTCGCTGAAATGCTTCGGCGTAAACTCTTCCATCTTGGGGTGGGTCTTCAGCTTAAACCGTTCCAGCTCCGCGTTGGTAAGCGGTCTCGGCGCGTGACCGATGGTCCTCGCATTGATCTCCAGACGGGCACAGAAATCCAGCGTCTCGAAGACCATAAACGCCTTAAACAGATCTTCATCCGATCCGATGACCACACCGTGATTCTCCAGCATCACCGTATTATAGCCCTTGGCGAACTTCTCGCTGATATTGGCCCCTAACTGCTCGCTGCCGGGGGTGGCGTAGGTGGCGTAGGCGATGTCTCCGCACAAAAGCTTGGCATTGGGCACCAACAGGGTATCCGGATACTTACGAACGACAGAAAAGGCCACCAAGGTCGGCGGATGAGCATGCAAAACCGCTTTCAGATCCGGACGGGCCTTATAAATCGCCCTGTGGAAGGGATATTCCGAAGAAGGCTTATGAAGGCCCTCGATGGAACCGTCCGGGAGTACCCGCATAATGTCTTCCCGCCTCAGGGATCCCTTGTCAATTCCGCTGGGGCTGATCCACATCACTCCGTCATCGTCCATGATGGACAGATTTCCGCCGGACATGGTCGTCATGCCGTTATGATAGATTCGATTCATAATCATCACGATCTGATCCGCCGGATGCAGCATTTCAAAATTCATACTCTCTCTCCTTTACTCTTTCTTCTCCGCTTCCTCTTCCGCCGTTTCCAGCAGACCGGAAAGCGCAGTTAACCATTCGTCAAATTCCGTCCGGGTAATGTAGGCGTCCGGACTGAATTTCCCGCCGCCCTGATCCTGCACCAGACCCAGGAGGTAAGCTCTCTGGACGGCGGTCTTTCCTTCCGCGGAGCAGCGGTTGATATCCTCAAAGGTATCGCTGTAATCGAGTCTCTCGGCATAGTAGAGACTCGCGTCACAAACTCTCAGAAGCCTCATCATCCAGATGGCCATCTGCTCTCGGGTGATGCCCTCCTCCGCTTCCAGCGCGGAGCCGTCCGACTGCTTTCGCAGGACTCCCTTCTCGAGCATCCAGTAGATCTGACAGCTCGCCGGATCCTCCGCGTCATAAGCGTAATCCCGAAAGACTTCCGCCGGTTCTTCCGTCAAAGGCTCCGCTGGAACCTGAAATGCCTCCGCTAAAGCCATCAACGCCTCCCATCGGCTGACCTCGCCGATGGAATCCGGTCCCGAACTGGTATAGGACCATTTCTGCTCGATGTCCGCGATCCATTCATCCTCCCGATATACCTGGGCCGACAGCGTGATCTCGTAACGCGTGTCCGCGTTATAAGGCTCCAGGGGATAGATCATCAGCGTGTTGGGAAGTTTCGGATGATCCTGGGGCAGTATGCTGAAGAAGGCAACCTCCCGTCCCCGTTTCGTATCCGTAAAAGTAACCTTGAGCTCCCGGAACTCCACCGAAGCGTTTCCGGCACTGTAATAGGTGACCGTCACCGGCTCGCCGATCTGAGAACGAATGCTGGCCTCTCGAACCTCACTGGGAGGCTCGGAAAGCTGCCGCAGAAAGCAGTTCCCCACCTCCTGCTGTCCGGGATAGGGGTAGAGCGCCAGCGTATCCTTCCAGGAAAGATCGTCCCCGCAGCCCAACAGGACATCCGAATAATCCCCCCGGCGTCCAAAACCGATACTGTCGCATCCCGGGTACAAAAGCATGTACCTTCGGTAGGGGTCATGCAGCGCTTCTTCCAACATCGTCTCATAATCTTCCGTCCGATAGGCGGTAAGTTCATAAGCGCTTTGCCCAGAAAAACCCGTATAATACATGCGGTCGATGGGCGTCACGCCGGTGAATCCCGGCTCCTGCTGGCGTTCCAGGGAAGACAGACTCCTATGGGAGTCCATATAGGCGCTATGAGCCCCCGCCGCCTCGTTTAAGGCGCCGTCCATGGACAAAGTGCGAAGACCCAGACCGGTGCGAAGCCGGTTCAGCGCGTCCATGGCGCCATACCGATCTTGCAGCTCCGTCATCATCTCCGCCTCTGCCCGTACCCGCGCGGGCGGGCATATTAAGATAAGAACAAGCAGCAACGCTAAAAAGCGTCCGCGTCCTTTATTCATCCATCTTTTCCTCTCGAATCTTGGCCACGCCGGCTACCTTGACTCCCTTGTCCAGCCCGATCAGCTTGACGCCGGAGGTCACTCTTCCGATCTTGGACACATCCGCCATGCGCAGGCGGATAATGGTTCCCTCAGAGGTGATCAGAAGGAGATCCTGCTGTTCCTGCACGATCTTGAAGCCGATGACGTTGCCGGTCTTACCCATGATCTTATAATAACGGATTCCCTTGCCGCCTCGGTGCTGGAGGCTGAATTCCTCCAGATCGGTGCGTTTGCCCATGCCGCTTTCCGTTACGGCCAGGATCGCGTCGCCCTGTCTGGCGAGCTGCATGCCGATGACTTCATCGCCTTCGTCCAGAGTGATGCCGCGCACTCCCATGGATGTTCTGCCCGTGGAACGCACATCCTGCTCGCTAAAGCGGATCATCTGTCCGAACTTCGTAGCCAGGAAGACCTCGTCTTCCCCCTTCGCCCGCTTGACTTCGATCAGCTCGTCATCCTCCTGAAGCGTGATGGCGATCAGTCCGTTCATGCGAATCGTGGCAAATTCGGAAAGGGGCGTCTTCTTCACCTGTCCCTTGCGGGTCGCCATGATGAGGCAGCCGTTCTCGTCGTCCAGCCCCTTGGCCAGTACCACGGCGCTCACCTTCTCGTCCCCGCTAAGAGACAGAAGATTGACAATGGCCTGCCCTCTGGCGGTACGTCCCGCCTCCTGCACCTCATAGGCCTTCAGGCGATACACCTTGCCCTTATTCGTAAAGAACTGAATATAATCATGGGTGGACGCGACGAAGAGATGGGTTACGAAATCTTCTTCTCTCGTATCGATCCCCTTAATCCCCTTGCCGCCTCGATTCTGGCTGTGATACATGTCAAGGGTCGTTCTCTTGATATATCCCAGATTCGTCATGGTGATAACCACCTGCTCGTTCTTAATCAGATCCTCCAGGTTGATCTCGCCCTCATCATAAGTGATATAGGTTCTGCGATCATCAGCATACTTGGTCTTGATGATCAGCAGCTCTTCTTTAATCACATTATAAAGCAGCTTCTCGCTTCCCAAAATCGCCATGTACTCCGCGATCTTCTCCTCCAGCTCACGGTACTCGCCTTCCAGCCGATCCCGTTCCAAACCGGTCAGCGCCCGCAGACGCATGTCCACGATCGCCTGGGCCTGAGCGTCTGTCAGGTCAAAACGGCTGATCAGCTTCTCTTTGGCCTCCTGCACGCTCTTGGAATGTCGGATCATGCTGACGATTTCGTCGATATGATCCAGCGCCACCAGCAAGCCTTCCAAAATATGGGCTCTTGCCTGGGCCTTCTCGAGATCATACCGCGTCCTGCGGGTCACCACGTCTTTCTGATGATCCAGATAATACGAGAGCATCTGCTTTAGGTTCAGCACCCGAGGCTGATTGTTCACCAGGGCCAGCATATTGACGCTAAAGACGTCCTGCATCTGAGAATTCTTATAGAGCTGGTTCATGATCACCTTAGCGTTCGCGTCCCGCCTCAGTTCGATCACGATACGCATACCGTGCCGGTCGGACTCGTCCCGCAGGTCTGAGATGCCCTCGATCCTTTTATCTTTCACAAGCTCCGCGATCTTCTCGATCAGACGGGCCTTGTTCACCTGATAGGGAATCTCCGTGGCCACGATGCGCTGACGGTTGCCGTGCATCGGTTCCACTTCCATGTTGGCCCGCACGACGATGCGTCCCTTACCGGTACGATAAGCCTGCTCGATGCCGCTCGTGCCGTAAATCGTGGCACCGGTGGGAAAATCCGGTCCCTTTACGATTTCCAGGAGCTCCTCGATCTTCGTCTCCCGGTCCTCCAACACATAGTTGTCGATGATCTTGACCACGCCGTCGATAATCTCCCCCAGGTTGTGGGGCGGAATATTGGTCGCCATACCCACCGCGATTCCGTTGGATCCGTTGACCAAAAGGTTAGGATACCGGCTGGGCAGCACCTTCGGCTCTTTCAGAGAACCGTCGAAGTTGTCGTCGAAATCCACCGTATCCTTATTGATATCCGCCAGCATCTCCGTGGCGATCTTGCTTAGACGGGCCTCGGTATAACGCATCGCCGCCGCCCCGTCTCCGTCCACGGAACCGAAGTTGCCGTGTCCGTCCACGAGCATGTAACGGGTATTGAAATCCTGGGCCATACGCACCATCGCGTCATAGATCGAAGTATCCCCGTGGGGGTGGTATTTACCCATGGTATCGCCCACGATACGCGCCGACTTACGATAGGGCTTGTCCGGCGTGACGCCCAACTCTCCCATGGAGTACAGAATCCGCCGCTGCACCGGCTTCAGGCCGTCCCGCACATCCGGCAGGGCCCTGGCCACGATGACGCTCATGGCGTAATCGATATAGCAGTCCCGCATGGTCTTCTCCAGATCCACGGGTTGGATCTGGTCGATGCCCTCCGCGTTCTTGCTTACGACGGGTTCTTCGTTCTTGTTTTTATCATCAGCCATACTTTCTTTCTCCTCATCCATTACGCGTCAATATTCTTGGCATATTTCGCGTGCCTCTCAATAAACTCCCGCCGGGGCTCCACCTTGTCTCCCATGAGCATCGTGAAGATCTGATCCGCCGCGGAGGCGTCGTCCATCTGCACCTTCAGGAGAATCCGATTCGCCGGATCCATGGTGGTTTCCCACAGCTGGCTGGCGTCCATCTCTCCCAGCCCCTTATACCGCTGCACATCCACGTCGTCTCCCCTTCCCAGCTTATTCAACAGTTTGGTCAACTGGGGTTCGGTGTAGGCGTAATGCAGTTCCTTCGTCTTTTTCTTCTCCACCCGGTAAAGCGGCGGCTGCGCGATATATACCTTGCCGTTCTCGATCAGCTGCGGCATGAAGCGGAAGAAGAAAGTAAGCATCAGCGTCCGAATATGGGCGCCGTCCACATCCGCGTCCGTCATGATGATGATCTTGTCATAACGCAGCTTAGTGATGTCAAAGTCCTCATGAATCCCCGTACCGAAGGCGGTAATCATGGAACGAATTTCGTTGTTGCCAAGGATACGATCAAGCCTTGCCTTCTCCACGTTCAGGATCTTGCCCCGCAGCGGCAGAATCGCCTGGGTCTGTCTGGAGCGGGCGTTCTTGGCGCTGCCGCCGGCGGAATCTCCCTCGACGATGTAAATCTCACAATTCTTCGGATCCTTATCCGAGCAATCCGCCAGCTTCCCGGGCAGGCTGTTGGACTCCAGGGCGTTCTTACGCCGGGTCAGTTCCCTGGCTTTTCTGGCCGCGTCCCTAGCCCGGGAGGCCATGAGGGCCTTCTCCAGGATCAGTTTGGCCGCCTTGGGATTCTGCTCCAGGAAGAAGGTCAGACCGTCCGTGACGATCGCCGCCACGACGCCGCGCACCTCCGCGTTTCCGAGCTTCTGCTTTGTCTGTCCCTCGAACTGGGGCTCCCTGATCTTGACGCTGATCACCGCCGTCAAGCCTTCCCGCACGTCTTCTCCCGACAGATTCTTCTCGTTCTCCTTCAAGAACCCATTTTTGCGGGCATAATCGTTCAAGACTTGGGTAAAGGCCATGCGGAATCCCGCCAGATGCGTACCGCCCTCCGGCGTGTTGACGTTATTGACAAAAGTAAACATGTTCTCGTTGTACGAATCGTTATGCTGGAAGGCGACCTCCACATAGACGTCGTCCCGCATGCCCTCCGCATACATGATCTTATCGTACAGCGTCTCTTTGTTCTGGTTGGAATAGGCGACGAACTCCCTAATGCCGCCCTCATAATGAAAGACTTCTTTCTGCTCCTGACCGGGCCTTAAGTCCTCCAGTTCGATGGAAAGCCCTTTAGTCAGGAAAGCGGTCTCCCGCAGGCGGTTTTTCAGGATCTCAAAGTCGAATACCACCTCGTCGAAAATCTCGTCGTCCGGCAGGAAATCCACCCGGGAACCCGTGTTCTCCGTATCCCCTACGACCTTCAGCGAATACAGCGTGCGGCCGCGTTCAAACTCGATCTGATACTCCTTGCCGTTCTGACACACCGTCACCTTCACATGCCTGGACAGGGCGTTGACCACCGACGCGCCCACGCCGTGCAGGCCGCCGGACACCTTGTAGCCTCCGCCGTCAAACTTTCCTCCGGCGTGCAGCTTGGTATAGGCCACCTCCACACCGGATATTCCCGCCTGGGGATGAATGCCCGTGGGAATGCCTCGGCCGTTGTCGATAACCGTAATCGAATTGTCTTCATTAATGTGAACGATAATCTTCGTGCAAAAGCCCGCCAGCGCCTCGTCCACCGCGTTATCCACAATCTCATATACCAGATGGTGCAGGCCCCGGGAGGAAGTGCTGCCGATATACATACCCGGCCGACGACGCACGGCCTCCAGCCCTTCCAGAATCTGAATCTGTGAAGCGCCGTACTCACCGGTCACCTTGAAATCGGTTTCCTCGCTGCCCGGCTCATGAAAATTCTCCGTATCCACATCCGGGTCGTCCTCATGATCCGCAACCTGCCTCAAAATGTCACGAGCCTCCAGATCCGCCTGATCCAAGCCCGGATCCTCCGCGCCGCCATTTTGCATCTTTTTCTTCATTCTGTCGTACTCCTTTTCTCTTAACACTCCTGGATCATGCGCTCTAAGACCTGTCATCATCCATTCATACACTCTTCAAAAATGATTTTGCCTAACGTATTTATCATACCATAAAATGCCGATAAAATCAAGGTTTTTTACGGATTTCCCCCTGTCTAAAACGATTGCCAACGGACATATTCTATGGTATAATAGGCGCAGCGAGACAGCTTCCTCTTTGGAAAGAGACAGCCCAACGTGCATCTGCTCTCGCCTGTATCCTCGGATGAGGATCTTTATATTCTTTAGGAAGGACATTCATTCACATGAAGAATTTTCGATTGATACTTTTACTCGTTCTGGCCCTGACTTTGATCGGCTGCACGTCGCTGCCTTCGTCAAACAGTTCCTCCGAGAGCTTAGAGATCTCTTCTTCTCAGGATCTTCCGGAGGACTCTGTCCATGAGGAGGAGTCCGCAGCCGAGGATTCCGTTTCGGATTCTTCGCATCAGGATTCCACTCCTTCTGAGCCTCCGGAAGAATCCGGCTTTACCTGGGTTTTAGAACCCGAGATCGAGGCGCAATCGGTTCTGCCCATCCGCAACGCGGACACCCCCGGCACCTTTAATATCAGTCCCTCTATCTGCTTTGTACAGGAAGGGCTGATGGGGCTCATGAATCAAGCCGGCAGCGTTTTGCTTCCCGCGGAATACGCGGACATTTGCTATAGCCGTACCGCGGGCGGTCTGATCGTTCTCCGGGAAGGCTCCACCGCGTATCAGCGTTTGGACAACCAGTACCAGCCCTCCTTTGAGGTGGATTATAGCCTTGGTTCTTTTGTCGCTCAGGCTTCCTATATCTGGGACGCGGAGACGGAGACGATTCTGGATACCGCCAACGATTCCGCCCCTTACGAGGGAACCTCTTATGTGGTGGTTCGACAGAACGAATCCGAGAGCATGTACGCTCTCGGGAATGCCAGCGGCCTCTCCACCGATTTTATTTATACGGATTTCGGCCCCACCGGCCTGGAAGGCCAGTTCTTTGTGCGGGATGAATCCGGCTGGCATCTGGTCAATCATCTGGGCGAGGATCTCCTGGGCGGCATGGCGCTTCGGCCCCGCCTGCAGCGAACCGTCAGCCTGGACGGCGACACCTTCTCCTCCGCTTATATAGAAACCGCTCCCTATCCCTGTTCCGAGGGCGTCTTTGCCCTTCAAGGCGAGAACGGAAAGTGGGGGTTCTATGACGCTTCCGGAAACATGCTCGTCGATTTTATCTTTGAAGAGGCCTGTCCCGTCTCCCTCGGCAACGCCTGGGTCAGATGGAACGGTCTATGGGGACTGATCACCGTGGACATGATCGTCGCGGTAGGTTAAGCAATACGGACAAACTAAAAACAGGCCGGATCCGCCGATACGGTGATCCAGCCTGTTTTTTATTTTGCCTTATCGGCTTCGCAGCACGCCCCCATCCATCTCATATACCTGTCCGCATAGTAAAGATATGTCCAGGGGATTATGGGAGGCCAGGAGAATCGTCATCCCCTGCTTCTGGAAATCCATCAGGAGACGCCGTATATCTTCCACCCCCTGATTATCCAGTCCATTCAATGGTTCGTCCAAGATCAAGAGCCTGGGTCTCTCCATGATGGCCTGGGCGATACCCAGTCGCTGTCGCATCCCCAGAGAATATTTTCCCACGGCTTTCTTACTCTTAGGATCCAGCCCCACCAGTCTCATCGCTTCCTCTGTATCCATGTTCCCGGGTTTCTTAGCGCTTACCCGCCTTAAATATTCCAAATTTGCCCGTCCGCTTTCCGTATCTATAAATCCGGGCGTCTCGATGATCATGCCGGTGTCTGGGGCAAAATCGCAGTCCTTTCCGATTCGCTTTCCAAATACTTTGATCTCTCCTCTGACGGGTCTCAGAAAACCCAGAATGCATTTCATCAATACAGTTTTACCCGATCCATTGCGGCCCACGATTCCATGGATCATTCCTTCCTTTAGGTCCATATTCACGTCTTTCAAAACCGTCTCGGATCCGAATTTCATATAGACTCCTCGAACTTCCGCCACGTTATTCATAGGTCTCTCCCCTTCCAAACAAAAATCGAATCTGTTTTGAGGCCGCGACGCACAGACAAACCAGCACCAGATTGATCCCCCCCAAGAGACAGTGGGTCTGCAGAAGAGAGGGCAAGCGGTCGTATCCGAAGCCATGCATCGTGTACGTAGCATGCTGTAGGGGCGAGAGCCAGGCCGCGAGGAGATTCGCCACATATCGCAGGCCTTCATTCTCGATCCCCAGCCATACCATAAAGCGTTCCGGCGTCAAAACATAAGAAAGAAAACTGATGGCGATGATCGCGTTCATTCCCGCTCGTTTTCCAAAGCGCAGCGATACCGCGAGATTTGTCAAAGACAGCAGTAGCATATATTGTGCCAAGAGCAGGAAGACCGATACCGCGCAGTCATAGGGCGCGGTCTGTTTGATTGTCCTGCGAACCACGGTAAGGGCCACCTCGAACTGTTCCGGGGCGAAGCTCATGACCGTGGCCGTATCGCTCCATCGATTTTCTAAGGAGACATTTCCCAGCGTGAGAAGACAGGAGGCCGCCAACAAAAAGAAGGTATAGAGCAGGCTGACGATTACCGCCGTGACCGCCTGAGCGAAAACCCAATTTCGCCTTCCCGCGCGAAACACCAAATACGAGGCCGGAGCGTCCAGCCTGGGCATTTGGGATAAGGGGAGCAACAAAGCCAGCGATGCGAATAAGACGCTGTCGCTGTCGGAAAAGCACCACACGAAAGGCTCCATCAGCTGAATATTCGTGCCGAAGGTCTCCGCCAGAGAAATCGTTTTCTGCGTCAGGAAAAAACAGATTAAAAATCCCAGCACAAGCCCCAAATAAAAGCGTATGTTTTTAGAGAGCAGACGCAGATTCCATGCCGCGCAGGCGAGGGTGTTTCTTAGGCTATACATTCCGGCGCACCTCCCGATATAAATAGGCCCCGTAACCTAAGGATAGGACAAGAACCAGTCCCGCCAAAACCCCGATTTCCACGGGATCTCCCGATAACCAAACCAACAGATCCAGATATTTCGCCTCTAACCAAAACCTGGCTTGCAGCATGGACATAGAGAAACATAAGACGACCGGCATTACATAGGCACAGACCGTATCCCGCACCAGCAGCGCCCCCGCGCTCCCGACGAGGGCGAGACCCATGGCGCAGAGCATTCGGGAAGCGACAAGAGGCAGCGGAAAGATAAACTGTCCCGAGAGGCTGACGAGTAGGGCAAAGCCCAATAATCCTATGAACTGCGCCAATCCGGCGACGATGAGAAGGGAAAGCACCCGGCTCATCAAATATCGGCGCGTCCCGCAGCGAAACAACACGTTACGAAAGGCTCCGGACGCCAGTTCTTTCCTGGCCGCCGATGAGGCGGGCAGAGCCGCCAAAAGAGGCAGACACAACAGGTTCAGGCTCGCGGTGCAAGCTTCTTCCATAAGCGCTCCACCGTCCACTCCCGTCCCAGGCAGCAGATCATAGCTTCCCGTCCCCAGGCCCGTCCAAAGGCTCCCCGCTGTCAAGAATACGCTGATCAAAAACCAGGGATTCTTACAACGCGCGAGAATCTCCGTTCCCAGCGCCTTCATCTTAATATCCCAGGTCTCGATCAATCACCGTACCGTTTAGGGCGTTGATCGTCAGCAAAGAGTCGCCGTAGATCACGGCCTGTTCATCCGCGTGGGTATATCCCCCCGTGCCCGCCAAGTTGCGGAATCCGTAAAAATCCCAAACCGGCGTGTAGCGGTATGTGCCGTCGGCCTGAAGTACCGTCATATATCCGAACCGCACCTCGTAGATTTCCATCTCGTTTTTATGGAGATTCTCATCAATCTCCAGGTATTGAATCGACAGCAGGGCCACGCGGGAAAAAATATCCCAGATCTCATCAAAAGAGAGCAGCTCCGCGTTCTTCTCCACCGTTTTCCCCACGTCATAGGGGTTGTCGTAGATCAGCAGGCAAACTCCTCCGTCATTGACCACCACGCTGACCACTCCCAGCCCCGACACATACCCGTAGTCTCCCGTGGCCATTCCTTCTCCGCCATAGACATCGTTTACGGGGATTCCGTTTAGATGTCTCGTATACCGGAAGGCATAGTATTGTTCCGGATTGCCCAGTTCATACCGCGGCATTTGCCCATAAGCGCTTAACTCATAATCCGGCAGGATCTCATGAACCTCCGCGTCCGCCATGGCAATCGCCTCTTCCAAAGAAATCGTACAATCCGCCGCTTTACCTTCTACGAGCGGCTGCAGATCCCCCATATTTACACTCACATTGCTCCGCATATACTCCAGACTGGGCGGGAACCCGATCTTCCCCGTGGCGGCGGACAGGCCGTAATCCACATGAAAACTCGTCCATACATAATTCTCCGCCTGTTCAGGGCTTAGCCTTTCTTTTATTTCGGAAATAGCGTCCTTATCCCGCGAATACTGCATATCAAAGGGAATATTGGAAATCCACAGATCATACATATCCACCCCCGCGACGGAGTAATCGATCTCCGGCATCTCCCCCTTATATGCTTCTACAGAATGCACATCATACCAGCCGATCTCATCCTCATGCCGCGTAATAAGAGAAGTGATCTCTTCCTCCGTAAACACCCTGGGTATCGCCTCTATGATATCCACGTGGTCGATTTCAGGAACGACGATCTCCGCGTCTACTATGACGCGGCTAATGCCGGATTCGGAGACAAATTCTCCCTGTACGTTCTCAGGCACACCTAATGTCTCCGTCAAAGCCTCCCCCATGATTCCTTGGCTCTCTTCTGTTTCCTGGGGAGTCTCCTGTGTACAACCCGGGCAGAAAAACAGCAGCAGGGCCAGCAGCACACACAAATATCGTCCTTTCATCTCCATCACCTCTGCCTTCAGTATACAACAAAATTGCCGCATATGTCTGCGGCAATTTGTATGTAAAATGTCATCAAGTTGTATGCGCGGCAATCCTGACCTTCACGGTCGTACCCACACCCACGGCGCTCTCTATGTGAAGATCTCCGTCGTGCCATTCGGCGATACGCTTACATATGGTAAGACCCAGACCCGCTCCCCCCATCTTTCGGGAACGCGCCTTATCCACACGATAAAAAGGCTCCGTTAGGAGGGGAACATGCTCCGGCGAAATGCCGCAGCCATGATCTTCCACTAGGATTACATCGTACCCTTCTTCTTCCTTCAGGGTCACCCGAATCCTTTCTCCTTCCTCCGACGCTCGCAAGGCGTTTTGAATCAGGTTTTCTATCAGGCTGAAAACAAGGGTTTCGTCTCCATATAAAGATTCGATCCGACAGATAAACTCGACCCGATCCCCATAGATCTCCGCCAACTCTCCCGTCAGTTTCTCCGCCGCGAAATCCTGCTTCTTGGCGGCGTCCTGTCCCGACAGGCTGATCATATCCATCATCTTCTGAGAAAGGCTCTCCGCTCGACGCCCCGCTTCCGCGATCTGCCGGGCGCATTTCTCCTGCTGCTCCTTGTCGAGAGGCATCCGCAGAAGCGTATCCGCGTATCCCACCACCGCGGTCATGGGCGTTTTAATCTCATGGGAAAGGGCTCCGATCAAAAGCTCCTTTCGTTCCAGCTCCCTATCCAGCGACTCGATCTTACCCTCGATCGACTCCGCCATTTGGTCAAAGGCCTTGGAGAGCCAGCCGATCTCGTCCCGGGATTCATAGGCGGTTCTCAGTCCATAATGCCCCTCCGAGATCAAAGACGCCGACCGGGTCAGTCGGGCCACCGGTTCCAGCGCCTTTCTCAAAAGCAGGGCGAGCACGACGGCTCCCACCGCGCATGCCGCGGCCAGGAGCGTGAACCCCAGGATCCTCAGCCGGCCGATCTGCTCTCTTGTCGCGCTCACATCTTTACAGATATACGCGGAAAAAATCTGCTGACCAACGGAGAAAGTCTCTCTACAGACTACCAGCTCTTTTCCATACTCCACCGTCCTTCGCAGGAGCCCTTCCGTCTCCTCCCCCAGACACGCCATCGGATCATAGGGGCACAGATTATACAGGTATTCTCCCTCCGACGCCAAGGAGTAATAGGTATTTTTCTCCTGCACCAAGGAGGCGTACCTCGAGAAATAATATTGTACGAGGCTCTTCACCGTCGTGTCTCGATAGTCTTCCTCCGAAAAGTCCGCCACGGAGATCATATTCGATACGAGAACGCCCATGGTATTTTGGACATATTCTTCGTCCGCTTGTCGGAGCGTACCGGCCTGAATCTCTACAATCAGATAGATGACGGCGCTTGTCATGACCAGGATGACGGAGATCACGATGAGGGAAATTTTCTTCCACAGTTTCATTTTAATCTACCACAAGTTTATATCCTACGCGATGCACCGTCACGATGCGTTCCGCCCACACCAGCTTCTTCCGCAGCACCGCGATATGGTTATCCACCGTCCGGGTTTCTCCGAAAAACTCGTCTCCCCATACCTCCCGCAGGAGCTGCTCTCTGGAAAAGACGATATTGGGATGTTTCGCGAGCATGAGGAGCAGCGCGTACTCCATGGGTTTCAGGTTGACCGGCTTTTCCTTCATAAGAACCCTTCGTTCCTCCGGAAAAATACGGACGTCCCCCACCTCCAGCACCTCCTGTCTCGGATGCCTCCGCTCTAATATCTTTTCCATGCGTACCAGCAGTTCCAGGACACTAAAGGGTTTTACGAGATAATCCTCCGCCCCCAGCCTGAGTCCCTTGACCCGGTCCGCCTCCTGATTCTTGGCGGACACATAGATCACCGGTATCCCCGCCTGTTTCATATAGGGCATAAGATCGAACCCGTCCAACTCCGGCAACATAATATCGAGCACAGCCAGATCATATGTCCTCTCCCGAATCTTCGTCAGGGCCTGCCTTCCCTCCGCCGCGACGTCGCACTCATATCCCGCCACACCGAAGTTCATCTCCAGAAGCTCCGCAATCGAGGGATCGTCTTCCGCTACCAGTATCCTGTACATATCCGGATGCTCCTCAGAACTTGATATACTCCGGATTCCAAACGACGGCGGTCTTAAGCGGCGCGCCTTTGGCATAAATCCGGTTCACATAGGCCCCGTAGGGATCCTTTATAAATTCTTCTTTATCGATCATCCGCACCATCTCGTCAAAGGGACTGTCCGCCAAGATCCGGATGGCTTCTTCCATATGGGCCTGCCGGAAATTGATGGAACTGAAGATCAGATGGTTCTGGAAACCGAAGGGCATGGTATTAAGCCCAAGCCTCGGTCCCAGAGAAAAGCTGTTATAAATGCCGTTGTTTCCCAAAAGACCCGCGTCCAGGGCCACCTCCGCCTCCACCGCGGATCCGCTGGTTCCTACGAAGGCGGTCGCGCGGCCTCCCAGGGTCTCCCGAATGGCCTGAGCCGTCTGCTCCGGCGTATCGTATATGTTCCGCACGTACTCCGCGCCGGCCCATTTTCTGGCGAGACGCGCCTTCTCGCTGTCTGCCTCGCTTCGCGCCACGAAGACGATCCTGGCCTTCGGATAATGGCGGCGGATCTGATCGCCCAGGAAAAGGCCCGTGGTTCCCAACCCAAAGATGACCACCCGGTCGAAAGTTTCTTTACGGGCGATCTCATAAGCCTCTCCCACAGAACACTTCTCCCTGGCCATGACCACGCGGAAGTTATGGGCGGCGCCCAGGTCTTCCATGCGTTCCAATTGGAAGATCATACAGGCATAGGGATCCGAAAAGACAAATCGTTTGGCATAGGCAAGAGGGAGTTTTCCGTCCTCTCCGATGCCCTCCGGCAGTCTTAGGAGCATATCCGGGTGATAATAATTTTCATCCGAAAATAATCCGTCCGCCTTGTCGCATCCGTACTCAAAATAGCTTTCTTCCTCCGTATACCGCGTAGGATCATAGCTGTCTCCGCCCCGAATGAGCACGATGGCAAAACGGTTTTCCGAAGGGACATACACTACGCCCTCATGCCCGTTCACTAGGCGCTTCTGTCCCGCCGGGAACTTCTCCGTCAGTTCTCCCGCCTGCCCCATCTTCATCAGCGTATAATCCGTCCCGCAGAATCCCGCGATCACGGTCTTCGCCAAGATCCCCTTTTTCTCCTCCTCTCCCCGGAGTCTCCTCCTGGGCGGGTTCTCGATTTCCACGTCTCCGTATACGATGGGACGGTGCGGGTCGTTCTGAAAATACGTTCCTTTTACCTTCATGGTGACCTCCTTCAAAGCACAAAGGGAGCCGTCGCGCAAACACGTGAGGCTCCCCCTTCTCGCCTTTTACTTATTCTGAATGTACTCGTCGATGGCCTTCGCCGCGCTCTTGCCGGCGCCCATGGCCAGAATGACAGTCGCCGCTCCCGTTACCGCGTCGCCTCCGGCAAACACACCGGGACGGGAGGTCTGTCCCGTAGCCTCATCGGCCACGATACAGCCGTGTTTATTGGTATCCAGGCCCTTCGTGGTGGACTTGATCAGCGGATTCGGCGAGGTGCCGATGGACATGATCATGCAGTCCACGTCCAGGACAAACTCCGAATCCGGCTTCTCGATGGGCCTGCGCCGTCCGGAGGCATCCGGCTCCCCAAGCTCCATCTCGATACACTTCACACCCTTAACGAAGCCCTTCTCGTCTCCTACGACCTCGACCGGATTGCAAAGGGTCTTGAAGATGATTCCCTCTTCCTCCGCATGCTCTACCTCTTCCTTACGGGCGGGCAGCTCTTCCATGCCCCGACGGTATACGATATACACTGTATCCGCGCCCAGCCCCAAGGCGCAGCGCGCGGCGTCCATGGCCACATTGCCGCCGCCCACGACGGCCACCCGCTGATTCTTCTTGATCGGCGTATCCGCGCCCTCGCGGTAAGCCTTCATCAGATTTACACGGGTCAGGAACTCATTGGCAGAGTATACGCCGTTCAGCTCCTCACCGGGGATGCCCATGAACCGGGGCAGGCCCGCGCCGGATCCGATGAATACAGCCTCGTATCCCATCTCGTCCATCCGCTCGTCGATGGTCAGCACCTTTCCGATGACGCTGTTGCACTCCACGTCCACGCCCATGGCCTTCAGTCCGTCCACTTCCTTCTGTACGATGGATTTCGGCAGACGGAACTCAGGGATACCGCATACCAGCACGCCGCCGGCCAGATGCAGCGCCTCGAAAATCGTGACGGCATAGCCCTTCTTCGCCAGCTCGCCGGCGCAAGTCAGTCCCGCGGGGCCCGCGCCGATCACCGCCACCTTATGTCCGTTCGGCTGCGGCCGAACCGCCTCTTCTCCCGCGTGTTCGTTATGCCAGTCGGCCACAAAACGCTCCAGACGGCCGATTCCTACGGGCTCCCCCTTGATGCCTCTCACACACTTGCTCTCGCACTGAGTCTCCTGCGGGCAAACTCGTCCGCAGACCGCGGGCAGGGAGCTGGACTTGGCGATCACCTGATAAGCGCCCTCAAAGTCTCCCTCTTTTACTTTTTCGATAAAGTTAGGAATCTCGATGGAAACGGGACATCCCTTCACACAGGGCATGTTCTTGCAGTTTAAGCAGCGCGCGGCCTCATCCAGCGCGATCTCTTTTGTATATCCCAGCGCGACCTCCTGAAAATTCTTGTTCCTCACCTGAGGATCCTGAGAAGGCATTGGATTCTTCTGTAAAGACATATTCGGCATATTACTCTACCTCCTTCTGAAACAGGTTGCAAGTCTCTTCATAGGCATGCCGCTCAAATTCTCTGTACATGCCGGACCGGGACATGGCCTCGTCAAAATCCACCTCATGGCCGTCGAAATCCGGGCCGTCTACACAGGCGAATTTCGTCTTGCCGCCTACGGTCAGACGACATCCGCCACACATTCCCGTCCCGTCGATCATAATCGGATTCATGCTGACCACGGTCTTCACGCCGTACTCCTTCGTCAGCTTACATACAAACTTCATCATGATCAGCGGACCGATAGCGATGACTTCGTCATAGGTCTCTCCACTGTCCAAAAGGGCCTTCAGCGCGTCGGTCACGAGGCCCTTATCTCCATAAGATCCGTCGTCCGTCATCATCACGAACTTGCTGCTGGCCGCTTTGAACTCCTCCTCCAGGATCACCAGGTCCTTATTTCGGAATCCCACGATGGAATGGACTTCTGTCCCCTGCTGATGCAGCTTCTTAGCGATCGGATAGGCAATGGCGCAGCCCACGCCGCCGCCGATGACCGCCACCTTCTTAAGGCCCTCCGTATGGGACGCGACTCCCAAAGGCCCTACAAAATCATGAATAGAGTCTCCTTCTTCCAAATGATTCAGCTTCAGCGTCGTAGCGCCTACAATCTGGAAAATGATCGTCACGGTTCCCTTCTCCCGATCAAAATCGGCTACCGTCAACGGAATTCTTTCCCCGTCTTCATCCACGCGCAGAATGATGAACTGGCCCGGCTCCGCTTTTCTGGCGATGAGCGGCGCTTCTACCTCCATCAGAGTCACCGTAGGATTGAGACACTCTTTACGAACAATTTTATACATTTGCATTCACTCCTATGTTCTGTGCTGATTCTTATTTGATCGACACCGGATTTATTGTACATCATCGTCTAAAAAATATCAAGACCGCGCCGCAAAAAGATTTTGGAAGATTTCTGTATGTATCGCGTCCTCATACATTCACAACCCTGTAGTCATGCCCCACTGCGGGAAGAAACACCCGAATCACGTCTTCCGTCCTCAGCCGGATGCTGCTGGTATTCACGCAGGGGTGGCACCCCAGGTACTCTTCCTCCAACAGCGAAGCGTCGATCAGAAGCTTCACATGATGCTCCTTATCGTTCATGAGTCCCATGACGCTGACCGCTCCCGGACTGATATGAAGATACTCTTCCATATACTCTGCCTCTGCAAAGGAAAGTCGGGACGTGGGAATTTGTTTGGATATTTCTTTTGTGCGAAATGTCTTCTCCCCGCCCAGCATCAGCAAATAAAACTCCGTATGGGTGCGATTACATAAAAAAAGATTTTTACACATGGGAACGCCCATTTTGTTTCCGATCTCTTCGCAGTCTTCTATCGTCGCCACCGGTGGATGATCCCACCTCTCCCAGGCAATTCCTAAACTGTCTAACAAGCGGTATACTTCAAGCTCCCGCTCCTGTCTCATCTCCATCCTTTTCGCCTCCTTCCGGTCTATCATACCCGAAAACAGGCCCGGGCGCAAGAAAAAAATGTTGCCAATCCCCAGGATCTATAGTAAGATAAACTAAGAAACTTTCTGGTTCTTAGGAGGTACTTTATGCAAACACATTCCCTTGGCCTTGTCCTTTCCGGCGGCGGCGGAAAGGGTTCCTATCAAATTGGCGCCTGGCGGGCTCTCATCGAACTCGGATGGGATCGGCGGATAGAAGGCGTATCCGGCGCCTCTGTAGGCGCGCTGAACGCCGCCTTGATTGGCTGCACCGATTATGCACAGGCGGAGTCTCTCTGGAAAAGCATCACCCCATTACAGTTTCTGGATATCGATCTGCCCTTTGAGGATGGCGGCATCTTTTCCCGGGACGGCCTCATCAACCTGATCGGAGAACACCTTGATCTCACGCGGATATCCGCCTCCCCCCGGCGAATCTTCGCCAACACCACACAACAAGAGCCGGAGGGTCGCTCCATCGCCCGATATTTTGAGCTGAATACGCAGACTCCGGATCGCATTTTACAAATCCTGCTGGCCTCCTCCGCACTGCCTGTGGCTTATCCCCCGGTCATGCTGGACGGCAAACCCAATCAGGACGGCGGCCTTCTGGATAATCTTCCTGTAAAGCCGCTTTATGATATGGGACTGCGTCATATGGTCGTGATCGATGTGGCATCGGACCCGGATCTTTTGATCCCGGCCGTCTATCCCGGCACGGAATTTCTCCATATCCGTCCCAGCCGAGATATCGGACACCTCCTGGACGGCACTTTGGATTTTTCTTCTAAGGGCGCTCGTTTTCGTATGGAGCTGGGCTATCGGGACGCTTTGCGAATCATAAACGCTTATATGTCCGGAGAATTAAATCATCCTGATTTTGCCCGCAAAGCGGCCATTCAAGCACAGACGGATTACGAGCAAATCCGTGTCACACTGCTCCATGAAGATCTACAGAGCAAGACCTCCCGGCACATGGATCAGCTGGACGCGCTGCTGAAAAAATATAACTTGTAAAATATTTGCAGTGTATAAAATGAGCTGCATGCAAGAGAATTCATACGCTCGCTGCAAATTTCTGCTTGAGTTTCTCCCAGCAGCGTACAACTTGTACGCTGCTGAAAAATTCTAAATCTTTTTCTGAAGAGCAGCGTATGAATTCATACGCTCGCTGAAGATTCTAGCAGCCAGATCTTACTGCAGCGTACAAGATAAGCTGCACTGAAAAAATTCATACGCTGTCAGTAGATTTCTGCTTGAGTTTCTCTCAGCAGCGTATGAATTTAGCTGCCCGATCTCGAGACAGCATACAATTTTTGACATGACAAGAAAGCGTCCGGCGGGCGCTTTCTTTTTTAGAGTTTTGCTTTTTTGTGGGGGAAGAGACACTTGAAGGCTTTGTGGGGCGAAATCTTCCCGAA
>CALWBZ010000082.1 GCA_944376225.1 uncultured Clostridia bacterium
TCTTTTATGTAGAGTATCTTCATACCAAGAGCTTAATATATTTGAATGAAGTTTCTGCATTTTCTTTATTTCTCTTGAAGCCTTGTAAATATCCGTATCAAGATACGTCTGTGGTAATATTGCAACACTCGTTTGTTGTTTTGGTGCTAACGGATTTTCGCTATTACCTTTAAGAAGTTTGACATATTCACCAAATATTGTAGGGCAGTGCTTCTCCAATAAGGCCGAAATGGACGGATATACAATTTTGTTAATTATATCGGATGCCCAATACCCAGTTATTGATAAGTCAAACGGGTTCACATATACGTGATTATAAAAATCAATGTCGATTATGCTCCCATGAATCGTACCAACTCCACCAATTCTTTTTACCATATCTGCAATACGCTTTTGAAATGAAGTAAACTTGTCAAGTGGCGTTTTTATTGTAGAAATCATGGAATCCATATTATCATAATAATACTGAACATCTTGAATTTCCAATTTTTTCATAGCTCCACCATTAAGGATAGTAAGACTGCCACTTCTTGATTTGTGGATAAAACAATAATACCCATTCTTTTTTAACATATAGAGTACATTTACTTCTCGCTGGAAGGTCATTGATATATTCTTTCCTCGGTAGAAGTCATTGTACTGTTCACGCGTAATCTCAAATATGCCATCCTCATAATCAAAAAAACTGTCATAATCGTTATCAATTAAAAAAGTTTTCAAATGAGGATTCTCACTATGGTATCCCACTTGATTGTCCGAATAGACTCTGTACTCACCATCATCATAGAAGAAATTTCTGTGGGTATGTCCACTTACATAAACATAGTTTTTGTCAGGCTCTGCTTCTCTACACCAATCTTTTTTAGGCGTATGCGTTAAAATAATCGTGTTCTTATTGATTAGAATAGGGCGCAAACGATTATACAAATCTTCAAAAAATTTAGATTCTTTTATTTCAGTAGATCTGTCCACAGTCATTCGATAAACGCCGTTATCGGCATTAAACTCCTTATTATATCCCGAAAATCCCAATCCACCGAGAATCACATATCTTGCACTTCGTAAGCGGTCAGCAATTTGCGTTTCATTCATTTGACACAAATCGTGATATTTAATCAAGTGTGTTCCTGTATTCGGATCAGCAAGCAAAGCGCAATCTTCTTTGTAAAGAAGATCGTTATGAAGTAAATACATACCATATTCTTCTAAAATAGTTCGATACTTTGAAACGATTTGTTCTATTTGAAAGCCCGGAAAATTCCATAACTCATGATTTCCAAGCGTAAACACAACCTGTGTTTTCCGACGTAATGTTTTGGAAAGAATCTTTACAAATAACTGAAATATTTCAATATCTGATGCTACATCACCGTCAATCAATAATAAGCTTTTTGCTTCATTAGCAATAGTATCAACTAGTTTTTGAATCACATATATAATATCTTCTTTTGAACGACAGCCTGCATTTTGTATTCTGTGCATAAGATGGATATCTGAAATATAGTGAACTCTTTGGCATTTGTTATCAGAAGCCAGATCAAAATTTGATAAGTCTCGCCCCGGTACTTCTGATACCAAATCTCTTGAAGATTGAAGAACTAAAGCAGTTTCAGATTCATTTTTTTCAATACACTCAAAAGATTCTATGACGTTCAAGTTGATCTCATAAGTATCATATTGTAGGCCAAACTTTTCACATAAGCTGCTTTTCATTTTTGCGCCTGTAAAGTCAATAAAATCCCATTGAGCTAAATTGTCAAGCCCATCACAAAAAAGCAAATCTGCATTAGATAGATTTCCTTTAAGAAAAACAACAAAATCAAAAAAATATTTAAATGTATTCTTATATTCTTTAAGTATGCTACCTGATTTATTGAGCCACTTCTGTACTACATAAAATTTTCTATCATAATAGTATTTTTTTACAGAATATGTGACTTCCATATCTGCACGAATCGGAAGCTTTGTTGTTTCATCAACGATATACTTAGAAAAATCCTCATTACATTCAAGCATAGTAGATAAATCACAATTTCTCAAATCACCTTTTCGATAGATGATAAACTCATCAAATGATTCAAAATATCTACAAATTGTCGTGATTGGGAAATAATCAGTACATTTTCGATATCCTTTAATTTCTTCGCAATAGTAGTGTGTTTTCTTGTCAAAAAATGCTTTTGAATAAAAATCAATCTCTCCCTCTTTCAAGAGACGAATATACTCTTTTAATTTCTTCTTATGCTTATCTTTTGTCCTCTTTGATCCTGAAAAGTAATTGAATGATTGCATAACATCGTCAGAATCATATATTGAACATAAAGCGTTTATCATTTTGTATTCAGGATAAGCGCCGGAGGATATATACTCCATAATAACATTAAACCGATTCTTATTTTCAACATCAGCGAAAATATATTGAAAAAAGAAAAAAGTGACATCGACAATCTCCGCAATTTTAGCTTTGCGATAATTATTTGCAACTTTCGCAAGTTCATTATAGCTATTGCAATTATTGAATTTTTTTAACCATTGCTGACACTGTTTATGTATTTGTGCCGCATTTTTATAGGCAAGGATTTCATCATTTGATGCTGACAAAGAATAATTATCTATACTATCTTCAACAAATGCTTTTCGCTTCATTAACCTTTTTAAATCTATTTTGCGAGAAGTAACTATATGCTCTGGGAAATGATAAAACGCATAACACGCATTATCATAGATGTTACCGTTTAGAAAATCGAAATATGAATCAAAATTATCAAAATTAGAAAAAACGTCCCTTTTGCGTTCTTCCCCATCTACAGCGTGAATTAAAGTTTCTTCAACAAAAAAGGTATTTGAGATAATATCGAATCCTTTTTTGACAGTTATGCGCAATCCAGCTTTTCGTTCAAAAGATACAAGTTGAATATCGTTCTTATATTCTTCTGGGACATCAAAAACCAGAATTTCATTTCTCTTTAATTGTCTGATTATTTTCCTTATTTCTGATTGTGCCACACTATTTTCCTCCTCTCTCTGTTTGTTCAATCATCTTTTTCGCCAGCTCTTGAAACAGGTCTGTGGTTTCCTCGTCCATCGGCTCAAACTCTCCGATCTGTTCGGCAACCATCGCTGTTACATCATCAATGAAAATCGGGTTATGCTTCTGCTCTGCCAATGCATTCCGCATAATCTGAAACATGGCGACGGTTACAGCTTCCCAGGCTGTTCTCTATTTTCCATGTCTTTCTTAATGTCTCGCAGGATAGTAAGGAGCACGCTCTTGATTTTTTCAATCTCCGCTTCATGCTCTCCCATCTTCTGTGTGTTCAATGGCTGTAAATCCTGCCTTGCTTTTGTCCTGTGTCCTAGGTGTTCTTTCATCAGGTCGGACAGGAAAGCCGTCGCTATCTCGATAAGCTGGTTTCTCGCCGTTATCACCTTTGCCGCCGTATCTTGAAAATAAATCCGTATCAAATCTATCAGCCTCGGAAAGTTCCTGGGTTCCAGAAGGCGGTTAAGGATTTGCACATCGACTGCACCCGACACAAGTCCCCCCACGGCTCCCTCGGATAAGTCCAATTCAGAAATATCATAGCTTTCGCGGCACTCACAGTGGACAAGCCCAGTATGTAGTCCGTTGATACCTTAAATTCCTTTGTCGCACCTATGAGAATATCGCTGCTAACCGTTCTTGTTTCGCCGTTGACAATTCGGCTCAACTGGGAAGCGAAAACGCCTATCTTCTCCGCAAATTCCTTTTGTGTGATGTGGTTTCCGTTTCATAAATCGGAAATCCGCTGTCCGAGTGTTCCGGGTATAGTCATAGACACGCACCTCCTCCGCATACCTCCATTATACAACAAAATTGTAAAAATGCAATTTCCAAAGTGTAAACTTCATCAAAATACAATTCTCGCAAAATTCCGGGGATTGCTTTTTTCGTGTAGACTTAGGGGAGTTCATCGATGGAGTTAGAGTATAATTAAAGTTGGCAAACAAAAAGGGAAGTAGAGAAAAAAACTACCTCCCAATCATACCGTTTTCCTTTATGATATTAATTGACGAGATTAAGTCAAAGGAGTCGATATGATGAATTCTATTGTAAAGGAAAAACAGGAATCTTTCAAGGCTTTAGAGCAAAAATTTTTCGCATATGTCTGTGATGTAAATAGGTATGACCCAAAAGAGGAAGGATCTGTCCGATGAGGTAAAAACGGTTTCCATTTGCGTTGTGGCAAAGCCGCTGCGCAAATGGAAACCCCGCCAAGGCCGTTAGGCCGCGGCTAGCTTTTCCTGCAATAGCCGCAGCGGACTCCTGCCGCCGAGTGTGCGCATAGGCTTATTGTTGCTCCAGTTAAGGTGCTCCGCAAGCTTCTGATTGAGCGCTTTAATGTCCGAGAACTTCTCCCAGTCATAGAAGTATCTCTGATCGTTCCTGTGGCTTCGCTCTATCTTCCCATTGTGCCACGGCGTTCTTGGCGGTATGAGTTTGTGCTTGATCCCTAGTTCCGCCAGCACCCTATCAAATGGACATTCTTTTTCCTCGCTGATATATTTGTAGGTAAATTCCGTGCCGTTGTCCGTCTGCACTGTCTGGATCTTAAACGGAAATACCTTTATCAGCATCTTTAGAAATTTTACCGAGTTTCCCGGTATATGCTCTTCATACCCATACACAAACCGAAACCGCGTACATTCATCTATCGCCGTCCACTGGTAGAACCGTTTGCCAGCCTGTTTCGCTACGCCCTTAAGACAGCAATACGGCACTTCTTTCACATCTATCCGCACTTTCTCCTCAGGAACCGTCAAGTCCGGATATCTCCGCTCATGTTTGCGGAGCGGTTTTCCCTTCTCCTTCCCGCCGTACAGCCCCATCCGCTTGGCGGCATACAGAAATCCGCTGTAGCTACGGCTATACCCTTTCTCCTGAGCCGCCATGTACGCGCCTTTCCAGCCGTAGCGGAAGTATTTCTCTTTGATCCCTTGCTGATTCAGTTCCTCTTCCGCTGCCGTATGCTGCTTTGGATGGCTGTGCGGTCGGTGTGATCCCTCCTGCAGCGATTGCCATGTCCCGTCGTACCGCTTGCTCCATCGTTTCACGCTTGACTGGCTTACTCCGTATATCTTCGCCGCAAAGCTTTTACCTTTTCGTATTGCTAGCTTCACTACCGCTTGATGATGTCGGACTTCTTGTGCTATCTTATTCATGAGAAGTCTACTCCTTTGGGTGTATATGGTTTGTGGTGAACTCATTATACCACATTGGAGCTTTGACTTCTCTCTTTTTTAGGTCATATCATTTTAGCGCATACAGGCTGCGCGGTCGGTGTGAGCCCTCCCTCAGCGATTGCCATGTCCCATCGTATCGCTTGCTCCATCGTTTTACGCTTGACAGGCTTACTCCGTATATCTTCGCCGCAAAACTTTTACCTTTTCGTATTGCTAGCTTTACTACCGCTTGACGATGTCGGGCTTCTTGTGCTATCGTATTCATGAGAAGTCTGCTCCTTTGGGTGTATATGGTTTGTGGTGAATTCATTATACCACATCGGAGTTTTGACTTCTCTCTTTTTTGGGTCATATCATTTTAGCACATACAAGAATTTAAGAAAGCGATTTTGAGGAGCGATTCGGTTATCTGAAAAGAAAGGATGTCTACAGCGATCCTGGCATGGATAGGCCATCATAAAGAAAAACAAGAAAGTGCCAACGAGGACTTGACACAAACGACAGCTGATGTGGTATCATGAAAATCGAAGAGGAGGCATATGCGCGGCGAAGAGGCTGATTACCCTAAAAACATCTGCGAACAGAGCCGCAAAAAGTCTTTTGTGTGAGCTATCACCTTGAACATTTATGTTTTCAATCAATTCGGACTGGGATGACAAAAAATTATAGAGCCATCGCATTGTTCCGACCTTGATTTCCACCCCTTTCTTCTGTATAATAGTAACGTGACATGCCATGCTGTTCAGTAAGCAAATGGAAGGTGACGACGATGGCTGTTAGCTACAAAAAGCTTTGGAAATTGCTGATAGATAAAGACGTGAAGAAGAAAGACCTTGCACAGGGCGCTCATATCAGCACATATATGATTAACAAATTGAATCGCGGCGATAACGTAAATACAGACACGCTTGTCAGAATCCGCATAGCCCTGGATTGTACTTTCGACGACATCATGGAAATGATTCCAGACGGCAAACAGGAGGCGAAATGATGCAGACAAATACCGCAGCTTTGAGAGCTGCCAGCCCATATAATGCCGCGATTACGCGAGAACAGTTTTTGTTTTATGAGATGCGCACTACAGCCAGACTGATGAGTGAGGGCCTGGACGATAACGAGGTTGCGGAGCGCATTGTAAAAGATAATTTATTCCAGTACCCGACGGAAAAGTCCATCCGAAAGATGGCCTTGGCCTGTATCCGGCGTCTGCGTGCGATGCAGGATGATACACTGATTTCCGCTCTGGCCTCTCAGCCTGCGGAAGTATCCAAACAGATTTGCCTGTATGCGATGATGAAGCGGTATCGTCTGGTTTGGGACTTCATGGTGACAGTAATTGGTGAGAAGTACCGGCTGCAGGATACTTCTTTTGGGAAGATTGATCTGAACACTTTCTTCCTTCGTTTGCAGGAACAGGACGACTGGGTGGCGACATGGAGTGATACGACCATCAAAAAGCTCAAGCAGGTGCTGGCGAAAATTCTTGTAGAGAATGAGTACCTCGACAGCGTTGCCGCTGATCATCTGAACCTGGTCTGGCTGTATCCGGTTTTGGAAAACGCCATTCGCAGTAACAACGACGATGCCGTTTTACCGGCGTTCAACAATTTTTCGTAAGGGAGGCGCGGTATGGTAAGTATCAAAGAGCGCTTAGATAAACTGCGCAGCACAATTCAGGAGCCAGAATTTCTAGAAGGAAATGGTCTGTCCAACGAGGTCAACATCCGCATTTTCTGCTATGACGCGGCGGATGAAATGACTGTGCGGCGATTCCTTGGACAGATTACGACCGATCAGACGCTTAGCTGTCATCTTATTGAGTGCAACCTGTATCAGATTTTCCTCTCCCTTTGCGATGACCTGGATATTACAGATGATATTCCAGAGATGGAGGAAAGTGACGGCAGAGAGTATCTGCTGGAGCAGCTGCATTCCGCTATCGGGGAAAATGAGTTTATAGAGAAAATGCAGTATGGGCCACACGCATCTGGAGATGTGCTGCTGCTGACGGGCGTTGGCGATGTCTTCCCGTTTATGCGGGTACATACGCTTCTTGAGGCATTGCAGCCGTACTTCTCGGACATCCCGATTCTGGTGATGTATCCGGGGACTTTCGATGGGAGCTATGTAAGACTTTTTGACAAGCTGCCGCCGAACCCATACTACCGGGCATTTAACGAAATTTGAGGGAGGCTTAAAGATGCGAATTCAAAATATGTTCCAGGAGGACATCAACCGCCCGATTAACGGCGTCATCAAGGTTGATCAGGACGCGCAGGACGTGATCGAGCAGGAAGTCCGTGAGTATGTAATCACAAAAGAACTGCGAAAGCATTTTACGGCTTTCTTCAACTATTACAGCGAAGCATTTGAAACGCCAACCGCCGACATCGGCGTCTGGATTTCCGGCTTCTTTGGAAGTGGTAAATCTCACTTCCTGAAAATGCTGTCCTATATTCTGGAGAATAAAAGCGTCGGCGACACTACTACCGTGGAACTGTTCCGGAAAAAGTTTGACGACGACCCGGCTACTTTCATGCTGATTGATCGGGCGGCAAAGGTTCCGACGGAGACGATTCTGTTCAATATCGACATCGAAAGCTCCATCAACAAGGATAAGACTGCCGTTATGCGTGTCTTTGCGAAGATGTTCTACAACCATCTCGGTTTCTATGGCGAAAATCTGAAGGTTGCCATGCTGGAGTATTACATCGAACAGAGTGGCAAGACGGAAGAATTCCGCCGTGTCTTCGAGGAGAAAAAGGGCAAGCCCTGGGTGGAAATGCGCCGCGCATTTGCCTTCAATGGAAAGTTCATCATCCCGACACTGATGGAAGTGCTGGATATGAGCGAGGAAGACGCAAAGAAATGGTTCAATGATAAGACTGCCACCGAGCTTTCCATCGCCCAGCTGGTGCAGGATATCAAAGAGTATGTAGACAGGCAGCCGAAGGATTTCCGCCTACTCTTTATGATCGACGAGGTTGGCCAGTATGTCGGCACAGATACCGATATGCTTCTGAACCTCCAGTCCCTCACAGAGAAAATTGGCAGCGAGTGCCAGGGCAAGGTGTGGGTGGTCTGCACCGGTCAGGAGGCTATTGACGAGATTATCAAAGTCCGTGCGGACGAGTTCTCCCGGATTCAGGCACGGTTTAAGACGAGACTCTCTCTGTCCTCTTCTTCCGTGGATGAAGTCATCCAGAAGCGTATCCTGAAGAAAAAGCCGGAGGCCGGACAGGAATTGGAGCGTGTTTACAATCAGAACGACTCCGTGCTCCGCAACCTTTTTACCTTCAACGGGGCACAGCTGGACATCAAGGGCTTCGGCGGCCCGAACGAGTTTGCGGTCAACTTCCCGTTCGTGCCATACCAGTTCATTATCATGCAGAAGGTGTTTGCCGAGATTCGCAAGCATGGCAACTCTGGCAAGCATTTGTCCGGCGGCGAGCGCTCCATGCTGTCTGGGTTTCAGGAGGCCGCACAGAAGGTGCAGGATAAGGACGAGTTTGCACTTGTGCCATTCTTCCGCTTTTATGATACCGTACATACCTTCCTGGACGGTTCCATCCGCCGCGTGATCGAGCGCTGCTCCCGTGCGGCTGATGCCGGGGACGGCATCGAAGCCTATGATGTGGATGTATTGAAGCTGCTCTACCTGATTCGCTATATTGACAACGACGTTCCGGCCAATCTGGATAATATTGTTGTCCTCATGGCGGATGACATTCGTGTGGATAAGATCAGCCTGCGTGAGGTTGTCCGGGAGTCTCTGAACCGGCTTCTTTCCCAGAACTATATCGGCAGAACCGGCGATACCTACAACTTCCTGACCGACGAGGAGCAGGATATTCAGCGTGCCATCCGCAACGAGACCAGCGTGGATACCTCCGCGATTGTGGAGCGCATCGCGCAGATGATCTATGCGGACATTTATACGACCAAGAAGTTCCGCTATGGGAAGTACGACTTTGACTTTGACAAGATGGTGGACGGCGTGACCAGCGGTGCGCTGACCGGCGGAATGCGGCTGAAATTCCTGACGGTGGCGACGGACGCCGTGGAGAAATCCAAGCTCCGCCTGATGACCGAGTCGAAAGATCAGGCCATCGCCGTACTGGCGGACACCGACTATTACAACTCGCTGGAGCAGGCCATGAAAATCCGCAAGTACGTAAAGCAGCGGAACGTGGCGCAGCTGCCCCGGTCTGTGCAGGATATTATCCGAGACCAGCAGGACGAAGCAACCCGTCTGGAAAACTCTGCTGCGGAGGAACTGCGCAAGGCTATCGCTGGTGCGGAGTTCTATGTGGCCGGAGAGCATATAGAGATCAAGGCCGGCGACGCAAAAGTGAAAATTGACCAGGCGCTGGAATATCTGGTTATCCATGTGTACAGCGAGCTTGACCTGATTACGAAGAATGCTGAGACAGACGCGGATATTCTGGAAATCCTGACCGGCGGCGAGAACATGCTTGCCGGAACGGAGCCTAACCAGGATGCTGCCGCAAAGATGGAGGAATATCTGGACATTCAGCACCGGAAGAACCTCCCCACCTCTATGGCGGATGTGCAGAGCCGGTATCAGGCGATTCCCTACGGCTGGCGGGAAATTGACATTGCCGCTGTAGCTGCACGCCTGATCCGAGACCAGAAAGTGACAATCAAATACGCAGGAACCACCATTCAGCCCAGCAATCCGAAGTTGCCGGATATGCTCCGCAAAAAGAGTGAGATTGGAAAAACCAACATCTCCAAGCGTCAGGTGGTCTCTGTCGCCAAGATGAAGGAGGCCAGAGAATTCCTGAGGGAGTATCTGGACGTGATGGACGTACCCGACGACGAAGACGGACTGATCGCGTTCATTATCAAGAATTTCACAGAGCAGAAGGAGCATTATGAGCAGCTTCTTGCCCGGTATGATGGTCATAAATACCCGGATAAGGGCTTAGTCGCACAGGCGGTTCAGCTGATGGGCGACGTGCTGTCTCAGTCCAAGGATAATATTGCGCTCATTGACCGGCTGGTCAAAAAAGAAGACGATTTGGATGACAATAAGGAAAAGATGCAGCGTGTCGAAGGGTTCTTCAAGACGCAGGTGACAGTATTCGACGCTGCGGTGCAGCTGGAAGCTGACCTGCGGCATGAGCTGGACTACCTGAGCCATGAGCCAGAAGCTAATTCCGCCCTGAATCAGATTCGGCTGATTTGCGTGGCACAGGCCGGAAATCAGTTCAATTACAAGCGTATTCCGGAGCTGAACGGTCTGATGAACATTGTTCACGAGGGACACGACCGCCTGCTTGCAGCAAAGCGCGAGGAACTTCTGGAGATTGTGCGCCAGTGCATGGAGGCCATTCATACAGCGGCCAGCAGCTGCAGAGACGACCAGGCCAGAAGCATTCAGGCGAAGGCTGACACTTTCTATACGCAAAAGAAGCAGCAGATCGCTGAACTGAAAAGCCTTGCCCTGCTGGACGGCCTCCTGCCGCAGATGCTGCAGCAAAAGGATGAAGCAACAGACCGTCTCGAAATGCTGAGCAGGCCGCCTGTTGTGACGCCGAAGCCTCCGGTCAATCCGCCGAAGGATATGCCGCCTGTGCAGAAGAAAATTTATAAGTCCCTGAACCGCTCCATTGTCTTCCCGGCGAAGCGCTTGGAGAGCGAATCGGACATTGACGCTTATGTAGAGAAAATGCGCGAAAGCCTGAAACAACTGCTGAAGAATTGTGACGGGATACAGTTAAAGTGAGGTGAATTAGATGCAATATTTATATTACGATTTAGGCCAACTTGAAGCCGGTAAAATAGTTGAAGTAACATTAACAAAAGCAGCAAATGTCCGTCTAATGGATTCATCTAACTATAACAATTATAAGGCTGGAAAGCGTCATCGCTTTTATGGTGGCTATGTTAAGCAAAGCCCATATAGAATACCAGTGCCGCATTTTGGCCACTGGTATGTAACGATAGACCTTGGCGGATACGCAGGAAGCTTACGTCATGGAGTTAGGGTCTTACCTGGTATGCTTCCAACAGCGCCTACCAGAATGCCTCTTGCCAAAGAACCAAATTTGTATGTTGATACGAGTGATGAAGGCAAGGAGTTTGATGTTTTCATCTCTCATGCGTTTGAGGATAAAGATGCCGTTGTCCGTCCGCTTGCAAATGCACTGAAAAGTAAAGGCTTATCTGTTTGGTATGATGAATTTGAGTTAAAGCTTGGTGACAGTCTCCGCAGAAAAATTGATCAAGGGTTAGCCAAGAGTAGATTTGGTATCGTCGTCATATCACGCTCTTTTATAAAAAAAGGATGGACGAATTATGAATTAGACGGGCTCATGACAAAAGCTATATCAGGCCAACAAACGCTTCTTCCTATTTGGCATGACATTACAAAGCAGGAAGTGATAGATTACAGTCCTTCCTTGGCCGATAAAGTTGCACGGAACACAAGCCAGGAAACAGTCGAGGAGATTGCCGATGAAATAGCAGAAATGATTATCGGCGCATAAGTGAATGGAGCACAAAGTATGGATAAGAATGCTATCAAAAAATACGCTGTCTGGGCGCGGAGGGAGTTGATTGCCCGCGTGACTCAGAGAGCGCTGCTATATGGAATCACGGAAAAGGAAATCGTTCCGGCAGATGCGACCAGCGTGAACGGGAATCTTCTGTCTGCCGCCGAGGTAAACCAGCGGAAGACGCTGATTGCCCGGATTCAAAAAAACGGCTTTGAGCAGGTCATGGAGGAAGTCGCCTATACATGGTTCAACCGCTTTTCTGCCCTGCGGTTTATGGAGGTCAACGGCTATCTGCCCTCTCACGTCCGGGTTTTCACAGATGACACTGGTGCATTCAAGCCGCAGATTCTGACCGAGGCCATAAATCTGGAGCTGGACGGACTGGATATGGAGAAAGTCTATGCCCTGAAGGATGCTAATGACGAGGAAACGTTGTTCAAGTACCTCATCATTGTGCAGTGCAACGCCCTGAGTGCCATTCTGCCTGGGATGTTCCAGAAAATCGACGACTATACCGAGCTGCTGTTCCCGGACAATCTGCTTCGGGTAGGCAGCGCCATCGAGCAGATAGTCGCACAGATTGCTGAGGAGGACTGGCAGGATCAGGTGCAGATCATCGGCTGGCTGTATCAGTATTACAACACTGAGCCGAAGGACAAGGTATTTGCCGACCTGAAGAAGAACATTAAGATCAGTAAGGAGAACATCCCTGCTGCTACCCAGCTGTTTACCCCGGACTGGATCGTCCGATACATGGTGGAGAACTCTCTTGGCCGCCTGTGGGCGGAGGGACACCCGAATGAGGAACTGAAAGCAAGCTGGAAATATTATCTGGAGGAAGCCGAGCAGGAACCGGAGGTGGAAACGCGGTTGGCAGAAATCCGGAAGGAATATGCTGCCCTGACGCCGGAGCAGATCAAGTGCATCGACCCCTGTTCCGGCAGCGGTCATATCTGCGCCTATTTATTTGACGTGCTGGTGCAGATATATGAGGCTTACGGCTATACTGCTCGTGAAGCGGTATCCAGCATTGTGCAGAACAACCTCTACGGCTTGGACATTGACGAGCGTGCGGCGCAGCTGGCCTATTTTTCCGTGATGATGAAGGCGCGGCAGTATGACCGGCGCTTTTTTAGCCGCGGCATTCAGCCCCATATCTATGCCATTCAGGAAAGCAACAGCATCGGGCAAGACCTGATCGACTACTTTGTGGACGGCGACGCCGCCCGGAAAAAGGCTATGGATACCATCGTGGACGAGCTGCACGATGCCAAGGAGTATGGTTCTATCCTGACCGTGACACCACAGGACTGGTCTGCCCTTTATGTCCGGTTTGACGAGATTGCTAATGACATCAACATCTATCGGGAGCCTGTGCTGAATCAGCTTCTGCCACTGGTGCAGTGCGCTGAGGCAATGGCACAGAAATATCAGGTCGTGACCACGAATCCGCCCTATATGAGCTCTTCTGGAATGGGTGCGAAGCTGTCAGAGTATGTGAAGAAGAACTATCCAGACAGCAAATCCGACCTTTTTGCCGTCTTTATCGAATGTTGTGGTGAAATGACGGCAAAAAACGGCTATCAGGCCATGATTACCCAACACTCTTGGATGTTTCTATCCAGCTTTGAAAAGCTGCGCACGAAGTTATTTCAGAAAGATACTGTCAATATGGTGCATTTGGGTGCAAGAGCTTTTGAGGAAATCGGTGGAGAGGTGGTTCAGACCACCAGCTTTGTGTTGCGCAAAAGCCATGTTTCAGATTACAAGGGAACCTACTGCCGTCTGATTGAACCGACCACCCAACAGGGCAAGGAAGATATGTTCCTTGCAGGTGAAAATCGTTATACTGCCCAGCAGGACAACTTCCCCAAAATTCCGGGCAGCCCGGTAGCGTATTGGGTTTCCTCAAGATTTTGCAGAATTTTTGATTCACCGCTTTTCTATGAATATTCCGTTTCGGATGGCCAAAATAAGACAGGAAATAACGCGAAGTTTGTTAGAGCATTCTGGGAAATCTCTAATGAAACTATAGGTATTGGAAAGAAATGGATTTTTTATGCAAAAGGAGGTGGCGCGCGGAAGTGGAGTGGCAATCTAACTGAAGTCGTAAATTGGTCTGATGAAGCAAGAGCGTTTTATCGGAAAGACAGAATTTGCCGAATAATTCCCGAATATTTATGGTATAAAATTGGTATTACGTGGAGTTTAATTTCAAATAATCCAAGCTTTCGAGTGCTACCGAAAGATGCCACGTTCGACGTAGGTGGTTCATCTGTTTTCCTAAAAGAAGATAAAGATCTGTACTATTATCTGGGATTATTGAATAGCAAAATCTTTTCCGCCGTTCAGAAAATTACAAATCCCACTATAAACATACAGGTTAAAGACATTCGCATTATGCCAATAAAGTGGGATTGCAAGGGACATGTTATGTTTATTGTCGGGGAATCTGTTCAAATAAGTAAAGATGACTGGGACGCTTTTGAAACCTCATGGGGGTTCAAGTGGCATCCGTTAGTCATGTATGCGCTCAAGAGTAGAGAACGTACAAACGGTGGCTGTTGGCACGGGCGTGTGAAGGATGCTTTTTGCTGGTGGAGCAACGAGTGTGACACCCGTTTCGCCCAACTCAAAGCCAATGAGGAAGAGCTAAATCGCATTTTCATCGACATCTACGGCTTGCAGGATGAGCTGACGCCGGAGGTCGAGGACAAGGACGTGACTGTCCGCAAGGCGGATTTGCAGCGGGACATCAAGAGCCTGATTTCCTATGCCGTGGGCTGTATGTTTGGCCGCTACTCTCTGGATGTGGACGGGCTGGCCTATGCCGGCGGCGAGTGGGATGCTGAGAAATACAAGACCTTCCCGGCAGACAAGGATAATATTTTGCCTATCTGCGATGACGAGTATTTTACGGACGACATTGTAAGTCGCTTCGTGGATTTTATCCGCACCGTGTACGGCGAGGATACTCTGGAGGAGAATCTGCGCTTTATTGCCGATGCGCTCGGCGGCAAGGGACAGCCCCGTGACGTTATCAGGGACTATTTCCTGAACGGCTTCTATGCTGACCACCTGAAAATCTACCAGAAGCGCCCAATTTACTGGCTATTCGACAGCGGAAAAAAGAACGGCTTCAAGTGCCTGATCTATATGCATCGCTATCAGCCGGACACGATTGCCCGCATCCGCACGGACTATGTGCATGAGCAGCAGAGCCGCTATCGTACTTCTATCGCCGATTTGGAGCAGCGCATTGCGAACGCTTCTACCAGTGAGCGTGTGAAGCTGAATAAGCAGCTAACCAAGCTCCAGGCGCAGGCTGACGAGCTTTACAACTACGAGGAAAAGATTCACCATCTGGCCGATCAATATATCTCCATTGATCTGGACGATGGCGTGAAAGTGAACTATGCAAAATTTCAGGATGTGCTGGCGAAGATTAAGTGAGGTGATTAGTGGTATGCCATATTTAGAAACTGTTCAAGAACTTCTGGAAGCCAAAGAAGGCGAACATGTCCAATTCAAGGAAGCTAAAAATCGGTTTGACTTTACTGAGGTGGCGAAATGCTGCTGTGCTTTGGTGAACAATGGCGGTGGCAAGCTGGTATTCGGCATTACAGATAAAAGACCTCGCAGTGTGGTAGGAAGCGCGGCGTTTGACCAGCCAGAGCGTACTCGCATGGGCTTGATTGAGAAATTGCGGATCAACATTGATTTCCAGCTTTTCAATTATGAAAGAAAGCGGGTTCTGGTCTTCAACGTAAAGAGCCGTCCAATCGGTTTGCCGGTACAATACGATGGCGTAGCGTGGATCTACGAAGGCGACACGCTCAAGCCTATGCCGGAAGATATGCGCCGCAGCATCTATGAAGAGACAGGCGGCGATTTCTCCGGGACAATTTGTGCTGGGGCAATGGTTGATGACCTGGATGAGACTGCCATTGAAGCCTTCCGCGCTAAGTGGATTGAAAAAAGCGGCAAAAAGCAGCTTTCCACACTTTCAAAGGAGCAACTCCTCCACGATTGCGGTGCAATCACAGATGACGGCGTGACATATGCCGCCCTGATCCTATTCGGAAAGAACGCAGCAATCATCAAGTATTTGCCGCAGGCGGAAATTATTTTTGAATACCGTTCTTCCGAAGCATCGGGTCCTGCCAACCAGAGAGAAGAATTTAAGGTCGGATTCTTTGCCTGCTATGACCGCGTATGGGAACTTGTCAATTTGAGGAACGACAAGCAGCATTATCAGGAAGGATTTTTTGTGTTTGACATTGCGACCTTCAACGAACGTGTTGTCCGCGAAGCAATCCTGAATGCGGTGAGCCACAGAAACTACCAGTTCGGCGGCAGCATCTTCGTCCGCCAGTTCCGCGACAGATTGGTTGTTGAAAGCCCAGGTGGACTTCCCTTCGGCATTACGCTTGACAATATACTGGATCGCCAGCTCCCACGCAATCGCCGCGTTGCAGAAATCCTTTCGCTGTGCGGCATGGTGGAACGCTCCGGGCAGGGCATGAACCTGATGTTTGAACTGAGTGTACAGGAGGCAAAGCCGCTTCCAGACTTCACAGGAACCGATGACTTCTTTGTCATCGTCACGCTGAATGGACTGATTATCGACAAAGCGATGCTTTCTGTTATCAACCGAATCAGCGAAAAAGGTGCGGAGCTGCTGTCTACCGAAGACTTTTTGGTAATCGATGCGCTGTACCATGAAAGGCCGCTGAACGAAAAGATGCAATCCCGTCTGAACCGGCTGATCGAGATGGGCATTGTTGAACATATTGGTCGCAAAAAGTATGTTCTCGCAAGAAGCCTCTATGCGGCAACAGGCAAAACTGGTGTGCATACAAGACAGGTTGGCCTGGATCGAGATACCAATAAGGAGCTTCTGTTAAAACACATCCGTCGGAACAACGAAGTTGGTACTCCTTTCAAAGAATTACAGCAAGTTTTGCCTGGACTTAATCGTGGGCAGATTCAAGTGCTGATGAGGGAACTTAAAGAAGACGGGAAAGTGCTTTGCAAAGGCAAAACAAGCGCTGCAAGATGGTTCATTGCCAAGTAATCCAACGGCGAGTTAGAATGCGTTTTTGCGACCAACTTGCAACCAACTTGCGACTAACTTAAAACTAACTTACGACCAGCTTGCAACCTGTTCGACTGTTGACTATGCGAAGTTTCAAGATGTGTTAACAAGGATTGTCGACTCACTGTGTCGACAATCTTGCTGGATTTGAAGAGACAGAGGAAAGAGAGGAATCACAGATGGCCGGAATCGATTCAGAAAAAATCATACAGGACTTAAACCGGCGGTTCGCTGCGCCTCTTCCGGAGTTTTACAAGCGCAGGATCATCTTCTGGTATGATGAAGACCGGGAATTTGAAGACAAGATCAGCGATATTGCGCTAAACGACGCAAAAATCCTGATCCTGACCGGAACGAATACCTTTGCGGCGAAGAAGCTCCTTGCGGTGGACGATACAGCCAGCAACTATCTGGTCTATAGCCCGCTGACCTATGAAAAGCCGGAGGACAACTGGCTGCTGAATATAGAGATGTACAGCGAGGAGTTCCGTGCTGACCTGAATTCTATTTGGATGGACGAGATGGGGCTGCCGAATAACCCGACCGTGCGCCGCATGGTGAAGGGCTATCGGAAATTCTTCAACAGCATGGAGCGTCGTAAGAGCGTTTCTGCGTTGGCGAAGAACATCAGCACGGCGTCACAGCTTCATCTGGCAGTGATGGCGTCTACCTGCGGCGAGCAGGAGTTAGAGCCTGCCGGTATCATCCGGGCGGTGCTGTGCAATTCCCTTGACCTGGAAACAAATAGCTTCTATCAGGATTTCGTGAAGTACGGCGCACAGAATGCTTTCTGGGTCATGGTTTCACAAGCTACCGGCTACAATGAGGGTGACGATGTTGACCTTGGCAGGCTGGCAAGCCATATTCTGCTGACTGCGGCGACACGAACGCTGCGTCCAGAATATCTTGCCGGCCTGGACAGCTATCTTTCTACGCCCCACGCCAGTTTCTGCTACGACCTGGTAGCCGACTGGCTTCAGTCCGGCAAGAAGAACGAGCTGTATCATGTCGCCCGGTTTGCGGAGCAGGAAGCAAGGTTGCCCTACCGCTTCATGAAACTGACCGTGGAGGATTTGTCTGGCACGGAGATTTTCCCGTGCATCAACGAGTGCATCCTGACGATCCTCATGAAAGAGATCAGCGATTATATCATCAACGTGGATGCCATTACGAAAGTGGTCGAGAAACGTCGTGCGCTGGCGTGGTATGATGAGGTTTCCTGCTACTATGAAGGGCTTTTGCAGGTCGCCAATATGCAAAGTTTCTTCCAGTCTCACGCCGCCGGTTTCCATCTGGCGAAAGCCCGTGAGGTCTGGAACGCCTATACCAGCGATTACTATAAGATGGACAGCTATTACCGACAGTTCCATCTGTGCTTCCAGTGCAGTCTGAGCATCGGAAACGAAGTGCTGGACGATCTGTTCAAGCATGTGGTCGATAAGGTTGAAGGACTATATAGCAGCTGGTTCCTGACCGGCCTGAACAGCAACTGGTCGGACGTTTGCGCGGAGGAACTGGCGGAATATGGCCGGGTGCTGGAAGTAGACCAGCAGGAGGCGTTCTATCGCCGGAAGGTGGCAAATGCCGACACAAAGGTCTACGTCATTATCTCTGATGCTCTGCGTTATGAGGTGGCCGCTTCTCTTGCGGACCAGCTTCGGCAGGAGACACAGAGTAAGGTCAGCCTGAACAGCATGGAGGCCATTTTCCCAACCATCACGAAGTTCGGCATGGCTGCACTGCTCCCGCACAAAGAGCTGGAGGCGGTGCAGAAGCAAAACGATGGGCCGGTGATGGTGCTTGCCGATGGCTTCTCCACGGAAAGCAATAACCGGGATAAAGTCCTGAAAAATGCGCATGGTGCCAGCGTGGCTCTACAATATAAGAACATCATCGGTATGAAGCGCACAGAGCGGCAGGCGCTGGTCAAGGGCATGGATGTGGTCTACATCTACCACGACAAGGTGGACGAGGCCAGCCATACGTCGGACAGCATGGTTTTCCCTGCCTGCGAGGATGCAATTACCGAGATTAAGAACATTGTCCGCATTATATGCAATGAATTTGGCGGTACGAGGATTTACATCACTGCGGATCATGGCTTCCTGTATACATACAGTCCGCTGACTGAAGATGACAAGGTGGATAGGGCCGGTTTCGTCAACCGGGTGCTGGAATATGGCAGGCGCTTCGCCCTGATGCAGAAAAACTCCAATCCGGACTACCTCATTCCTGTCAAGTTCCTGGACGGGCGCAGTGATATGGACGCCTATGCCCCGCGGGAGAATGTCCGCATAAAGATGAATGGCAGCGGCTTGAATTTTGTTCACGGCGGTATCAGCCTGCAGGAAATGGTTGTGCCGGTGATTGAATATCAGTTCCTGCGCAATCAGAGCAAGCTCTATCAACGAAACCGGGAAAAATTCGATACCAAACCGGTGGAGGTGAGTCTGCTTTCTGCCGGGCGGAAGATCACGAATATGATTTTCTCCCTGAATTTCTACCAGAAAGAAGCGGTCGGGGCAAACCGCTCGGCCTGCAATTATCAGGTTTACTTCACGGATTCCGAAGGTAAGCAGATCAGTGACATTGCCCGGATTATCGCAGACAAGACCAGCGACAACGGACAAGATCGCACGTTCAGGTGCAGCTTTAACCTAAAGAGCCAGAAATACAGCAATCAGGATTCCTACTACCTGGTGATCGCAGACGAGTCCGGGCTTCAGGTTCCGGTGCGTGAGGAATTCCAGATCGACATTGCATTTGCTCTGGATGAGTTTAATTTCTTCTAAGGAGGTGCCCGTATGGAGGAGCATGGGGCGGCCGTAACAAGCCGTGAAATCATTAAGGATAAGCTCCGCCAGTGTTTTGACGGAAAAATTGTCCGCAAAGACCTGACAAAGAAAATCAAAGAAGGGGCCAATGTCCCTGTTTATGTTCTGGAGTTCCTGCTGGGGCAATATTGCAGTTCGGATGACGAGGAAATCATCGAGCGAGGCGTGCAGAATGTAAAGCGGATTCTGGCGGATAACTTTGTGCGCCCCGATGAGGCACAGAAAATCCTCTCCGTCCTGCGCAAGAACGGCAGCCATACGGTTATCGACATGATCACGGTGCATCTGGACATCAAAAAGAACCGGTTCTTTGCGGAGTTCTCGAACCTTGGTTTGCGGGATGTGCCCATTGAAGATGAATATCCGGAGAAATATGACCGCCTGCTCTGCGGCGGCATCTGGTGCATTGTGCAGCTGAGTTATGAATATAACGAGGAAGACAAGAAGAACGGCTACCCGATTCAGATTCGGAAGCTGACGCCGATTCAGATGCCCCACGTTGATATTGACGAGCTGAAAAATGGCCGGAAGGCATTTACCAAAGAAGAATGGATGGACGTAATGCTCCGTTCCATCGGCATGGAGTCGGATGAATTGACTTACCGTGAAAAATGGCTGCTTATCACCCGCATGATTCCGCTTGTAGAGAACAATTTTAACCTCTGTGAGCTGGGACCGCGCAGCACCGGCAAGAGTCACCTTTACAAAGAGATTTCCCCAAACAGCATCCTTGTGTCTGGCGGACAGACGACGGTTGCAAACCTGTTTTATAACATGGGACGTAAGACGGTTGGTCTTGTTGGTCTGTGGGACTGTGTTGCCTTCGACGAAGTGGCCGGCATCCGCTTCAAGGATAAAGACGGCGTACAGATTATGAAGGACTACATGGCTTCCGGTTCCTTTGCCCGCGGCAAAGAGGAAAAGACGGCTTCTGCTTCGATGGTCTTCGTCGGCAACATCAATCAGAGTGTGGACGTGCTGCTGAAGACGTCCAGTCTGTTTGACCCGTTCCCGCCCGAAATGGGCATCGACACAGCATTCCTTGACCGTATGCACTGCTATCTCCCCGGCTGGGAGGTGCCGAAGTTCCGCCCGGAACATTTTACAGATGACTACGGCTTTATCACGGACTATCTAGCGGAATTTATCCGGGAACTGCGCAAAGAACAGTATGGCGATGCAATCGACCACTATTTCCGTCTGGGCAAGAACTTGAATCAACGCGACACGATTGCGGTGCGTCGCATGGTAGACGGCTACCTAAAACTTATCTATCCGGACGGTGAGTTTACAAAAGAAGAACTGGAAGAAGTGCTGCAGCTATCTCTGGAGATGCGCCGCCGTGTGAAGGAACAGCTCAAAAAGCTGGGCGGCATGGAGTTCTATGACGTGAACTTCTCCTACATCGATAACGAAACCTTTGAGGAACACTATGTTTCCGTTCCGGAACAGGGCGGCGGCAAGCTGATTCCGGAAGGTATGTGCAATCCGGGACAGGTTTACACTGTATCCCGCGGCAAGTCCGGTATGATCGGCGTGTTCCGTCTGGAAAGCCAGATGCTGCCCGGAAACGGCAAATTCGAGCGCACAGGCATTGGTTCTGACCGGGACTGCCGGGAGGCAACCAACACGGCCTTCAACTTCCTGAAGGCGAACGCGAACCGGATCAGCGGTTCCATCAGCACTACGATGAAGGATTACATCATCAATTATCAGGATTTGCAGGGCATCGGGATGACAGGCAAGCTGGCGCTGCCGTCATTGATTGCGTTATGTTCGATTGCACTTGCAAGACCGACGCAGAGTTCCCTCGTAGTTCTTGGCGAAATCAGCATCAGTGGTACGCTTATGAAGGTGGACAACCTTGCAGATACCCTCCAGGTATGTCTGGACAGCGGGGCGAAGAAAGTGCTGCTTCCGATGACTTCTGCCGTAGATTTGGGAACCGTACCGGCGGAGTTGGTGAGCAGCTTCAATCTGATCTTTTACAGCAGTGCGGAGGATGCAGTGTTTAAGGCATTGGGAGTAGAGTAAATATTTCTGGGAGGTGCAGCGGCAATGGCAAAGCGTAAGAAAAGTCGAAAAAGTTCAAAATGTCCGGAGCCGTTCAACTCCCTGACTGATCTGGCTGGTGGAATAGCTATGAATGCTATCGCCAACAGCATGGAGAAAAAGCACAACTATCACCAGCGCGGTGTTCCGAATCCCTACCGGGCGTCAGCCATTGGGATTGCTATAGGACGTATGAAAACTACTGAGGATATTATCCGGCTGGGCGGCGTCATGGGCGCAATGGGCGCCTTTGATGATGACATGGCATCGCCTGAACCATGGGAATTTGATGATATTGGTTCGGACTGCGTGAAGTCTGACAGTAACCGCTACGCATGGCGGCTTAATTGCGAAGACGGCAGCGAATATGGAATAAGCCCGGAAGATTACGAGACTCGTGAGGAATACAATGCGGCTCTGCATGAAGCAAAGGTAGGGTGCACAGAGGCAGAAGAATCGGATAAATCCACTGGTTTTGATTCTGTTGATACTTCTGTTGCTTCAAATGCAGAGATTGAGGATATGCAAGAGTACATATATTGCAGGGTATCAAGGTTTGACAATGGAAGCAATGAGTATTATCTGTCTGCTGATGCTGAGCTGCGAATCGGCAGCGTCGTGTCAGTTCCGACGCAAAGCGGAACTGCGCAGGCAGTAGTCCTTTCAGTGGAGAGACATACTCGCATGACTGCTCCGCAGCCGCCGGAGGAAACAGAACTTCTTATTGCTGATTAGTACAGATGACCTTTTTAGAAAGAGAGGTGCCCTATGCCAAATAATCCATTATCAGCTGATCGCTTAACCAGCATATTCAGAACAAGCTCAAAAGACCCACTGCGTATTATTAACCGGGAAGGTTCAACAATAGAATTCAAAGAATCATATAATCATGCTGGCATGGCGCAGTATTTCAAAACTATTGCTGCTTTTGCCAATAACTCAGGCGGATATATCATCTTTGGTGTGGGTGATAAGCCTCGACGCCTGCTTGGGCTTAAGGACAAATTTCTGATGCAGTTCGAAAACCTGAAAGTGGAGGAATTTACTAAGAACCTCATGGATTATTTTTCACCAGAAATCAGATGGGATCATTGCACTTTTGAATTCAAGGGAATGAGCTTTGGCGTCATCTATACATTTCCGCTGTATAAGAAGCCATGTATATGCAAAAAGGCGTATGATGCGCAGAACCCGAAGTATACACTTAAGGAAGGTGATATTTTTTATCGCTACGGTGGCCGATCAGAACGCATTCATTATGCTGAGCTTTCAAATATTATTGATGCAGCTAGGAAAGCCGAGGAACGCCAATGGCTTGATTTTGCAAAACGTGCTGCAAAAATTGGCGTAGAGAATGCTTGCCTCCTTGATCTTGAATCTGGCGTAGTATCAGGAACAGGAGCATCGTTGGTTGTTGACGAGGAATTGCTGTCAAAGCTCACCTTTATCAAAGAGGGAGAATTTGTTGAAACCAAAGGGAGTCCTGCGCTTCGATTGATAGGGGACATTAAAGGTATAAACGGAGGTAAAATTGTCGTCAAGGAAACTACAAAACGAGTAGTCAAGGCTATTGAACCCGGAGATATTGTGAAAGCTTTCCTTGAAGGTACAAAAGTTGAAGAACCCTTAGAATATTTGCGGTCTTTATGTTCTGCTACTAGCGCTAACTATCCTGTATACTTTCTGCTGAAACAGGCTAATGAAAATCTGGATAGCGCCATTAAGGTTGTGAATGATACTACAATACGGGGAACTGTAAAGCAACGCCTTTTAGATAGACTCAGGGGGAAAACCATTCCTCAGGCATCTGTTTCAGCGTCTAAGACTGCTGCCTCTATTAGTAAGGCAGCATATCGTCAGGCGTGGGAACAAGAAAACGTAAGTCTAGAAGAGGATGAATTAAACTATTGCCTTGCTGCGTTAATGTCATTTGACGAGGAAGTCATAAAAAGCCATGAAGGCTACATACGAAAAGAACTTCTGAAGATGTTTGATCTTTTTTACGAGAAAGCAAAATCTACCGTTGCTTCAGATATGAGAAAGGCGATATGCCGAGTTGATGAAGTCCTTTACTTAAAGGAGATTTCGTAGCGATGGTAGGAAAATATAAGATCATCACACTTTGCGGAAGTACCCGCTTCAAGGATCAATTTATGGAGACGCAAAAACGTCTGACGCTGGAGGGCAATATTGTGATCAGCGTCGGCCTGTTTGGTCATTCAGGTGATGCGGAAGTCTGGGAGAACATGGACGAAGGCACTCTGACGAAAACCAAAGAGATGCTGGATGACATGCACAAACGCAAAATTGACATGGCGGACGAGATTTTTGTCATCAACGTCGGTGGTTATATCGGTTCCAGCACCCGGTCAGAAATTGCGTATGCAGCAGAGAAATGCAAAGTCATCCGTTATCTTGAAAAGAACTGATTCGGAACGGATGCCTGAAATCAAAAGATATACAGGAGGTCGCACATGGCACAATTTGACGTTTACAGCACATCTGTGCAAAATATTATCAGCTAGATAAAATCCGGGGAGGTAGCAATCCCTGAGATTCAGTGTCCTTTCGTATGGGACGCTTCCAAGGTGCGCGACCTATTGGATTCGCTCTATAAGGGTTTCCCTGTCGGCTATATTATTGTATGGAAAAATCCGGATGTAAAGCTGAAAGACGGTTCTATTTCGTTCGGCAAAAAGATTTTGATTGACGGTCAGCAGTGTGTGACAGCATTACAGGCGGCTATTGCCGGAATGATGGTCACGGATGCCACCTACAAGAAAAAGCATATCCGGATTGCATTCAATCCGCAGACAGAATCGTTCGAGGTGCTGAACCCGGCGATTGAGAAGGACAGCAAATGGATACCGGATATTTCGCAGGTGTTTGATCCGTCCTTTGAAGAGTTCCACTTTATCATCAAATACTGTCAGAATAACGGCCTTTCTGGTCAGGAAGGAAGCATATCCAAGGTAATTTCCAAGCTGAAAAAGGTTCTCGACATCAATCTGGGCGTAACTGACCTAAACCAGAGCCTGACAATAGACGAAGTAACGGATATTTTTATCCGCATCAACTCGCAGGGAGTTGTTCTGTCGCAAGCTGACTTCGCCATGTCGAAGATTTCCGCAGATGACAAATACGGCGGCAACGGCATCCGGAAAATGATTGATTACTTCTGCCATTTCATGCAGCGCCCTGCAGATTATGAGATGATAGCATCCAATGATACAGATTTTTCGAAGAGCGATGCAATGCAGAAAATAAAGTGGGTTGTGAACGAGACCGAGGACATCTATGTCCCTGCATACACGGATGTGCTGAGGGTGTCGTTTACTCACAAATTCAAGCGCGGCAAGATTTCCGACCTGGTAAGTCTTCTGTCCGGTCGTGACTTTGAAACCAGAGAGAACGTTGAAAGTATTGCCGAAGATTCCTTCGATCAGCTCCGGCAGGGCGTTGAGGCGTTTGTGAATGAGACGAACTTCAAGCGGTATATCATGATTGTCAAATCGACAGGCATCATAGATTCCTCTTTGGTTCGATCACAGAACGTTCTGAATTTTGGCTATATTCTGTATCTCACGCTGAAAGACCAGAAAGTGGACTCTGCGGTAATAGAGAAGCTGGTGCGGAAATGGATTGTGCTGACGATGTTGACCGGGCGCTATTCCGGTTCTCCGGAATCGGCATTTGATTACGATATTAAGCATTTCTCCGAGCAGGACCCGGCGCAGTTCGTTAAGAACACAGAAAAGGGCGAACTGTCGGATGCGTTCTGGAATACCGTTCTCGTGCAGAGACTGGATACTTCTATGGCGAGCAGTCCGTATTTCAACGTATTCCTGATGGCGCAGGTCAAGGCGGGTTCCAGAGGGTTCCTGTCGGAACGGATCACGGTACAGTCCCTGATTGAGCAGCGGGGAGACATTCATCATATTTTTCCGAAGAAATATCTCCAGAAAAACGGCGTGAACAACCGTAAGGACTACAATCAGATTGCAAACTACGTTTATACGCAGTCTGAGATTAATATCAAGATTAAGGATGATGCTCCCTGCGAGTATATGGCCTTGATGAAAGCCCAGATTGTTGGAGAAGGACTACATTATGGCGGCATTACAGACGAGTCTGATTTGAAGCGAAACCTGGCAGAAAACTGTGTTCCGGAAGAATTCATGGATATGGACATCTGGGGCTATGCGGAGTTTCTGGAGAAACGGCGCAGTCTGATGGCGCAGTTTATGCGGAATTATTACGAGAACCTGGATTAATAGAAAGCCGCCGCATCACTTCTGCGTACTCGCACTGGTGATGCGGCGGTATTTTATTTATCGTCATATCCAAATTCCCTGCGGAGTTGCCAGTATTCCTTCTGTTCGCGTTCATCCGTTGGCCGGACATTTTCCTTACCGCAGTCCGGGCAACGGTCAACTTCTCCGGCCTGTTCAAACAGAAAGCGGCAGCTTTCGCATATATAACCCTGTTCAATTCATACTCGCTCCTTGCGTAGATAGATTTTCTTTTGCTGCTTTCAGCCTCGCTCTCTGCTCTCTGGCGTAGATACGGGCATTTTCACGGCGCTCGGCACGGATTTCTTCTTCAATTTCTGCTCTGTACGCTGTGCGGCGGCGCTCATCGGCGGCCATATAGTTCTGATAGTAGTCATCCACCATTTGCCCTTTCGGCCAGTCCGCGAAGCGTAAGCCTAAAAAGTCTAATCTCAGCAGCAGCTCTCGAAGGACTTTCATGCTGAAACCTTTCGTTTCGTAGAAGGTCATTCCGGGAGTGGCCGTCATTTGTCCAATCCGGTCATAGCCATTGCGTCTAAGCAGATTATAGAGTCGGACGGAACGATCCAGTTCTTCAACCGGATCAGCTTCTGTGACATGGCAGCCGTCAGCAAGAAGAAAACAGCTGTTTTTGAAAATGTAATGAATCTGCCCCATTCCGCAAATACCTGCCTGCTTCCTCAATTCAATCATAATATTCCCCGTAAGTGCCGATGTCTTCTTTCAGGAACTTACTGGTGCGGTAGTCCATTGTCCGGTCGAGCAGTCCTTTCTCACACATCGCACGAAACTTGAAGTCCAGGAACGCCGCTGGGACGTAAAGACTCTGGGCTGCCTGAAAAAATGAGTAGTGTCGGAGTCTGTCCAGAACTTCCTTATCATCCAGGTAAATTTCCACTGCGAACAGATTCGCCTCATTTTCTGTATATGCAGTAGAATCAAAGACTTCCATCTCGTGAAAGCCGTGCATCATGGCGATATCTTTGTGAAGAACAGTGTGTCCCAGCTCATGTGCAACCAGGATGGGTTCCAACGTTTTGCTTACATTACTGTCGATGACGATGTTCGGTATCCGCGACTGGTAGAAGAAAAATCCTTTCAGCTTACGGTTCAGGTCTATGTAACGTATTCTTATGCCAAGGCACTCGCACAGCTCGTATGGGGCGCGGGTGCCGTATTTTTTTCCCAGATTTTCGACCACTTCGATGATATATCTGGTTGATAGCAAAATAATCACCTCTGAAACCAGTGTGTCCGGGTTCTTTGCAAAGATTATTGTAACACAGAAGCTGTCCAAAAGTACGGACAGCAAAACCGAAGTTTACTTCTTATCTTCGCTCCGGGGCTTCCGGTATTTCTTTGGCGTGAACTTCTCCTTTGCATCCTCGTCCAGATCGTAGCCTGCCAGCAGGCTGCGGGTGCGTCCGATCACTTCGGCTGCCTCTTTTGCGCCCTTATAACCATAGTTGGACTTTGCTGATGCCACAAACAGCTCCTCGTCAATGTGGCTCTGGGTGTCGGTCTCCGTCTAGTCCAATAAATAGGGCGTTGTGACCTTCAACGCCAGCCTTGCTGCGGTTACTTTTTCTCCGAAAGTCATCTTCCCATACCGCCCTCTAAAAATTTTCAAAAATTTTTCGCAACTTCTGATTAAATATTGACAAACTTCCGATTTTCCTGTAAACCGCAACAAGCGTTGGCATATCAACGCCCGGCAAAAGACATCCGGATCCTGCACAGTGGTCAGGGGAGTAAGTATACATCAAAAGCTTGCCCACTAAAACTGATCAGCCAGCCATTTTTCTGGTAAAAGGATTGAATCATAGAGAGCAAGTATAGTATAATGTCTCTGAGCATGGGTTCCCTTTATAGATGTTTGTTTGGCGATAAGCAGTACACTATAAAAGGGAAGTCAAGGCTCTTTTCATTGCAGATTTCAAAAGGATTTAGATCCAAAACCATACCCTAGGAGGCCACACCATGAATACCAAAAAACTGGACAAATGGGCAGAACTGCTGTTGGATACAGGAAAACGAAATAATCTGATTAATTTCAAGGATCGCAAGGCCATGACAGTGGAGGTGTTGTCTCCGTCCTCGGATGTTTTGTTTGAGAAGATTGATGGAAGCGCCTCCTTTGAAGTGTATGATCCCCAAATTGTGGAAGAAGAGGACGAGATAGAAGAAAGCAATGGCCAAGAGCAACCATCTGCTGTGCTGACAGTAGAAGATGAGGACAGCACGGATAAGAAAAAGGCGTATCACGCGCAGTATTCGGGCAAGATAAAACGACAGAATCAGCTATTGCTATACAATGAAGGCAGTGGGCCGCTGGCTGACGTGAAAAATATTGATAAGAGGTCTCGGGCTATGATTGAGGAGACCGGTGTCAATGTGGCGTACATGGCCTTTGGATTTATTCATTGGAAGGAAAATGGGGCTTCGACGGCAGATCTGCGCGCGCCGATACTGCTGGTTCCGATTCAGTTGGAACAGGCGTCGGTTGCGGATCCGTATATCATTCGTTCCACGGAGGATGATATTATTGTGAATCCGACGTTTGCCTATAAGATGGATGCGGAGTATGGAATCAAGCTTCCGGACTACGATGACGAAGGTCTCATGGCCTATTTAGAGATAATTCGTAAGATCGTTTCCAAGCTGCAGTGGACAGTGTCGGCGGAATGTAAGATCGGGATCTTCTCGTTTCTCAAGATCAATATGTATCGGGACTTGAAAGATCATGCGGAAAAGATTTTGGAGAATCCCAATGTTTGTCGGCTGCTGGGAGAACCGATAGAGCTTCCGGAGGAGGAAAGCGGGGAGACAATAGACGATCCGTTAATAGAGCTGCATAGTGTGGTGGACGCGGATTCCAGTCAGATTGAAGCCATCGAGATGGCGAAATCCGGGAAGAGCTTTGTGCTGCAGGGCCCTCCGGGAACAGGAAAAAGCCAGACGATCACAAATATAATTGCGGAATGTCTCGGCGACGGGAAAAAAGTGTTGTTTGTGTCGGAGAAGCTGGCTGCGTTGAGTGTGGTATACGACAAATTGAAGCAGGCGGGTCTTTCAGAGTTTTGCCTGGAACTGCATAGTCATAAGGCGAATAAAAAAGATGTGATTTCCGATATCTGTCAAACGCTGTATGCATCGAAAAGTGTAGTTTCATCCAAGGCAAAAGAGGAGATCGCGGCCAAGCAGAAAGCCGAAAAACAGTTGGATGCCTATGCAGCGGAGCTGCATTGTAAGCGTCCCGGGATTGAGAAAAGCCTATATCAGCTGTATGGGGCGTATGCGGCCTTAGAGAAGGAGCCCAAGGTAGAGTGGGTGGTTCCGCAGCTTGCATCCTGCGGAGACGCCTATTTATCAGAAGTCGTATTATTGCTGGAGCAGTACGTGGACTATATTCCATCTGTCGGATATGACTATAGAAAAAATCCCTGGTATGGATATATGCATCAGGATCTATCCTACCAGGCGAAACATGAAGTGCAGAATCATTTGAGTGCCGCAGCAGGCCTGGCGCAGAGTTTGGTTCCTCTGCTGCGCGAGATTTCCGAACGATATGAAATCCAATGTGTAAGCATAGAGGATGCCTATGCGTGGAAAGCATTTTTTGACGTAGTCGCGTCCTCGAAAATCATTACCCCTGGACTTCTGCAGAAGGAACGGTTTGATGCTGTATATCCGACGGTAAAGAAATTACAAGAAAAAAGTGCAGATCTGCTGGCGAGTCGTTCCGCGCTAGAGGCTGTTTTTGACAAGGATATTTATAAAATAGACGGAGAGGCGTATTATAAGAAGCTAACACGACAGTTTGACGGCGTGTTTTCTAGGCTCTTTCAGGGAGAGTACAGGCAGCTGATGGCGGAGCTGCGTCTGTGTAAGAAGGATGGGAAAAAACTGTCTTATGATGAGGCTGTCGCCATGATGGAACGTCTTGCCTATTTTCAACAGAAGAGTGAGGAGTTCATACAAGCAGAAGCCCCCATCAAAGCGTATATGGGAGAGGCCTATCAGGGAATAGAGACTCCATGGGATTATGTAACGGAACAAATGGAAGCGCTGCAGGCCATTATCTCGAAGGAGATCAACATTGGGAAACTAGCGCAGTATACAGACTTTTCATCAGAAAAAGAGGCCTTTGCGAATTATGCCCGGGCTCTGGGGATGGCTCTTCAGGCTTGCGATCGAGACATGCTGGATCACGCGGCAGCGTATTTTGACAGCGATATATGGAATATCAAAACGACGGAGTGCTTTGCGCTGCAGACCCGGCTCGGACTGTGCCTGCAGGAGATGGATAAAGTGGATAACTGGTGTCATTTTAGGAGCCTGCTTTCGCAGTTAAAAGAACAGCGGGTGGATTCCTATATAGATACCGCGATCGCGCAAAACGTGGAACCGAACCACATGGTTGGAGCCTTCAAGAAGCTGTTTTATTTTCAATGGATCGATATGATTTTATCCGGTACCCCGGTTTTATCTGTCTTCCATCGAATTTCGCAGGATAAGGCCGTCCGTGTTTTTTTGGAAAAAGATGTGGAACAATTTGAGATCAACAAGGCTACCATTCGAGCCGAACTTTCCAACATGCGTCCATCGTTGGATATGATCGCGCCGGGAAGCGCGCTGGCCATCTTGCTGCGGGAAGGAGAGAAAAAGAGACGGCAGAAAAGTATTCGTTCCCTGCTGGCGGAGACGGGAGAAGTCATTCAGCGAGTTAAACCCTGTTTTCTGATGTCGCCGCTCAGCGTGAGTACGTTTTTGGCGCCGGATGCCGTGGACTTTGATGTGGTCATATTCGATGAGGCTTCTCAGATTTTTCCACAGGATGCGATTGGGGCGATCTATCGTGCAAAGCAGTTGATTGTAGTGGGAGACTCCAAACAGATGCCGCCCAGCAATTTCTTTAACGCTACGATAGAAGCGGAAAATGACGATGAAGAAACGGGAGATGTGACGGATTTTGAATCGATTCTGGATCTGTGTTCTACCAGTATGCGGCAGTTACGGTTACGCTGGCATTATCGCAGTCGATATGAGCAGCTGATTACATTTTCCAATAAGAACTTCTACGATAATGATCTGATCACATTTCCATCGGCCAAGGCCAAGACGCAGGGCATAGGAGTGGATTATTATCATGTGGATGGAATCTTTGATCGAAAATCGCATACCAACCGCAAGGAGGCCGAGTATATTGTCGATCTGATCTATAAGAACATAGAGCAGTATCCGGAGAGAAGTCTGGGCGTGGTTGCGTTCAGTGTCGCGCAGCAGGATCTGATCGATAAGCTGTTGTCGAAACGGCGGCAGAGTATGCCGGAAAAGGAGTTCTTCTTCAAAAATGATAAAAAAGAGCCGTTCTTTGTCAAAAATCTGGAAACCGTGCAGGGCGATGAGCGGGATACGATCATATTCAGCATTGCCTATGGCCTCGATGCACAAGGACGGCTGCTGCATAATTTCGGCCCCCTGAATCGTGTAGGAGGCGAAAGAAGACTAAACGTGGCAGTCACTCGTGCCAAATGCAATGTGCAGCTGGTCTCCTCCATGCATTATACGGATATTGACCTGAAACGAACCTCTGCGGAAGGCGCCAGACTGCTCAGGGAGTATCTGGACTTTGCGGAAAATGGAGAAATTGCCCTGGAACGGTCTTTGAGTCTGAAACCCTTTGAACAGTTTGATTCGGAGTTTGAGATGCAGGTGTACGATTTCCTGAGGTCGAAAGGATTCTCTGTCGATACACAGGTGGGATGTTCTGGCTTTCGCATTGATCTGGGTCTGAAACGGCCGAATAGCTCGGATTATGTCCTGGCAATTGAATGCGATGGAGCCAATTACCATTCGGCACAGAATGCGCGCGATCGAGATCGACTGCGGCAGAGCATACTAGAAGGCATGGGCTGGAAATTTTATCGTATCTGGTCGACGGATTGGTTCCGAAATCGGGGGATCGAGCAGGAAAGGCTTTTGGAGGCAGCCACAGAGGCTATCGAAAAGCAGGCTTCAACGACCAAGATCAGGCAGGAGGAACCGCAGCCCGTTGTTATATTTGAAGAGGAAGCGAAGGAAGAGGCGTTTGAATTTCCCGTGTATCAAGCGGCAGATATTCAAACACTGGCCGCCCAGTATCTTCCGAAGGATTATCAGGGATTGGTACGAGCGGTTCTGGATGTGGAAGCGCCGCTTTCGGAAGAGTTGTTCTTAAAGAGAATGCTCTGGTATTATAATCGAGAAAAGGTCACGAGCGTAGTCCGACGTATCCATGAGAGCATGATGTTCGGATGTCAGGGACGCGGTATCGTGCGCAAAAAGGGGTTCCTGTATTTGAAGGAGGGTCCTGAAATTAAATTCCGGAGGCAGGGAGAGGTCGAACGTGAGATCAAACAGATAGCGCCCGAAGAGCTGGCAGCTGGCCTGTTGGGAATCTTAAATCATAATGTTGCCGCAGAGAAGACGGGGTTATATCGCTCCTTGATCCAGCAATGCGGGATAGGACGTCTGACTAAGGGCGTCACGGAAACACTGGACCAGGCGCTGAAGCTCCTGGAGGATAAGGTGGACATAGAAGGCGAGCAGGTGTCGCTGAAGTAACGCGGCGAGAAAAAGTTCCAAATACATATAGGGAGGAAGAAAATGAAATATGTATTCCAGGTGATGATCATCGGAGGGATCACCTTTGCGGGAGAACTGCTCCACGCCTGGCTGCCCCTGCCGGTACCAGCCAGCGTATACGGCATGATTCTACTGTTTTTATGCCTGTGTTTGAAGATCATCAAGGAAGATCAGATCCGAGAGACAGCAGACTTTCTGCTGCTCATTATGCCGGTTCTATTCGTGGGGCCGGGCGTGGGCATCATAGACAATTACATGGCTGTATCGGATGCGATTCTGCCCTTTATCATCACGGTTTTTGCGACCACTATCATCGTCATGGCTGTGACCGGTCTGGTGTCCCAGGCGATCATACGCCGGATGGGAGGAGGGAAGAACCATGAATGAATTATTGGGTGATTCCGTTTTTTTCGGCCTGTTTCTGTCTCTTTTCACCTACTGGATCGGTGTGAAGATCAAGGCGCGGTTCCAATGGACCTTATTGAATCCGTTGCTGATCGCCATCGTCTTGTGTATCGTCTGTCTTGCCGTCGGAGATATCTCGTATGAAACTTTTAACCAGGGCGCCCAATATCTGTCGTATCTACTAACGCCGGCCACCGTCTGTCTGGCGTTGCCCATGTACCGTCAGATGAAGGTACTGAAGGAAAACTGGCTCCCGGTGCTGGCGGGCGTGCTTAGCGGTTGCGTCGTAACGCTGGGACTGGTGCTGGCCTGCGGCTGGCTTCTCAAGATGGAACAGACATTGACGGTATCGTTATTGCCAAAATCGATCACGACCGCAATCGCCATCGGTGTGACAGAAGAATTGAACGGCATCTCTGCCATCACGGTGGCGGCGGTAATCATCACCGGCATCATAGGGGCCGTGACAGCGGGGACGGTGTTTAAGCTGTTCCGGATCAACGAGCCCGTGGCCCAGGGACTGGCCTGCGGTACAGCAGCTCATGCCATTGGTACGACAAAGGCGCTGGAGATGGGGGAGATACAGGGCGCTATGAGTTCCCTGGCCATTGTGGCCAGCGGCCTGGTCACGGTTTTCGTCGCGCCCGTGGTGGCTTCCTGGATATTCGGATAGAACCATGTTTTACGTGATAGGTGATACCCATGGGGACTTCTTATGACGCGGCGAGATAAATTGCAAGCTTTACTGCCGCTTGACGATGTCGGGCTTCTTGTGCTATCTTATTCATGAGGAGTCTGCTCCTGTGTGTGTATATGGTTTGTGGTGAATTCATTGAACCATATCGGAGCTTTGACTTCTCCCCTTCTTGGGTCATATCATTTTATCACATACAGAAAACAGAAAATATATTGAAAAAGACAGAGGAGATAAGGTAATTATGTATGAAATCATGAGCGCAGACGAAGCGATTCGCCTGATTCGGGATGGGGACTGTATTTGCGTAAATTCTTTTGTAGGCATTGAAAACCCGGTAGAACTCCATGAAGCCATCTATCGGCGTTATCTGAGAATGCAGTCGCCCAGGCATTTGACTATCGTATCCAGCGCCGGTTTTGGCGTTTGGGATGAGGAGCATAATGCGGAGGGCTACATCCGGGAAGGTGCGGTGGACAGATTGATCTGCGGCCATTTCGGCGCGATGTTGAGTACCAAAAAATTGGTGTTAGAAGATCGTTTTGAGGCGTACAATCTTCCTCTGGGCTGTATCTCCCACGCGATTCGCGCTCAGGCCAGCGGACTGCCGGGCGCTTTATCCAAAGTGGGGTTGGATATTTTTGTGGATCCCAGGAGAGAAGGACCGGGGATCAACCGAATTTCCATAGACGATTCGCTGGTGAAGTATGTAGAAGTGGATGGAGAGGATTTTTTATATTATAAGCTGCCGAAGCTGAACGTGGCGTTGATTAAGGGGACGGCGGCTGACCGTAAGGGCAATATTTCCTTTGACGATATGTTTATGTCCGGGGATGCCTTATCCATCTGTCAGGCGGTAAAAGCCAATCGGGGGAAGGTCATTGTGCAGGTAGACCGTCTGGTGGAAACCCCTTCGCGGCCGAGAAACGCCATTATTCCTGGATGTCTGGTGGACGCCATCGTGGTGGCGGAGCCGGAAGAGCGCAACGATGCTTACGAGGCTCTCACAGGAAGCTTCGAGATACCCTATGAGGACTGGAGCATGTGGAATGAAAGGATCGACACGGTTTCCACCATGCAGCTGCGCAATAACACCGTAGGCAATATCATCGGCAGAAGGGCGGCCAAGGAGCTTCGAGTGGATGATATCGTCAATATTGGGATCGGCCTGCCGGAGATGGTTTCCAGACATACCAGGAAAAACGGGATGCTGGACATGGTCACGCTGACGGTGGAATCCGGTGGGATAGGAGGTTTTCCTGTTTCGGGAAAGGTTTTTGGCGCGATGATCGGCGCTTCTTCCGTATACGATATGGCAAACCAATTTGATCTCTACGATAATGGCGGACTGGATATCTGCTTTATGGGTGCCCTGGAAGTGGACAAAGAGGGCAATGTCAATTCTCACAGGGGCCCGGGCGCCTTTTCCGGTATCGGAGGGTTTGCCAATATCACGGCGAAGACGCCTACGGTGGTATTTTGCATGACTTTCAATACCAAAGGGCTGGAAGTGGAGCAGAAAAAAGGGGTGGTAACTATTCGACAGGAAGGTTCCATCGCCAAATTCGTGGACAAGGTGGGCAGTGTGAGCTTCTCGGCAAAACGAGCCGTTGCCAATGGGCAGAAGGTACTCTATGTGACGGAACGCTGCGTCTTCCGATTAACGCCAAAGGGTCTGAAGCTGGTGGAAGTCTATCCGGGAATCGACGCTGAGAAAGACATTCTTTCCCGACTGCCCTTTCAGGTGGAGCTGTGATTCGACTGCGACAAATATAGACGGAGGAGGTATCGTATGTCCGCATGGAAGGTATATTACGACGGAAATTTCTGGGGACACCACGGACGGGATCATGCCGGCCGGGAAATCAGGATCGATAAATGGTTTATGTGGGCAGACCGCCAATGGTGGATTCCAGCGGCATATTCTTGCGGAAAGGGACTGGTGATGGATTTTTGCATGCGGATCGAGGCAGAGCAGATCCAGGCGTTTATCAAACGTTGGAATCTGTCCGCTGAGAACGATTCGTGTGAGTGTTTCACGAAGGATCAGCAAATGGAGATGGAGAGAGAGAATCCGCTGAATCTGGACTTTACTCCGCAATTGGAAGCGAATGGAAAGAAATTGCGAATGAAGCACGGCTGCGCGATATGCTATAATCCGTGTCTGCCGGAAGGAACGAGGAACGAACGGGAAGCCGAGCGGGCAGCGGATCATTATCACCTGGATACCGCTTATGGGTGGGTCATCTATCGATATGCCTTTCCGTGGAAAAGCGGGCGTCGGTCCGAGATTAGCAGCCTTTCGTTGACCATGATCCAACGGCCCGCAGCCCTTCCCGGAGCGAGATTTAGCGCGAAACGGGAGGGAGACAAGGTGAGCTTTACTCATCCTGTAAGCGGAGAGGAATACGTGCTGACGGTTTTGGAGATTCGGCAGCAAACGCTGCCGTTGTCGAACACTTTTGGATCGGAGCGGTGGGAATATCCGTCGCACTTTTGTACGATGCGTTATACACTCTGCCCGGAAATCCCAGAATCAGAGTTATCGATTATAGACAGCGCGGAATGCGATCAACCAAGGCCAAAGGAAGGAACGCACGACGAATGTCAGCCTGGTGCAAGCTCCGGAGTGACGGCGGTCGGAATGATTGGCGGTGCGGATGGACCTACGACAATCATCATAAGCGCAAAAAATGAGGAGAAATCTAGGATTGCCAGTTCTGCTTTACATTACGCGCCGGTCACAGAAGTGGAATGGCGAATGATTTTTCGTGAAAAGCCATACGATGAGACGAGTGTAAAACTTTTTTGACAGCATAAAAGGCCTCATTAGAATGGGGAGAAAGGAAAAATCAACGCTCCTGTAGGAGAGTTGGCGTATGTAAAAAGATGGAATGTCAAATTAGAAAATGGAAACTGGATGACGCGGCGGATCTGGCGGCGACTATTTCCAACAAAAACGTACAGGATAATCTTAGAGACGGTTTGCCCTATCCGTATACGGAAAAGGATGGAAGGGATTTCATCTCGGCTATGCTTTCGGCAGACGACAGAGATAACTTTGCGTTTGCTATTGTAGTTAAGGGAAAGGTGATTGGAAGTATCAGCGCCTCTCGGCAAAGCAATATTCATGATAGAACAGCAGAATTAGGGTATTATATTGCCGAGGAATATTGGGGGAAAGGGATCGCCACAGAAGCGGTCAAACAACTCTGTGAATACGTCTTTTCCCATTCGGATATCATTCGAATTTTCGCGGAACCCTTTGATTATAATATAGGCTCACAGCGTGTGCTCGAGAAAGCGGGATTTCAGTATGAGGGCACCCTTCGCCGGAACGCGGTGAAAAACGGGCGGGTGCTGGATATGAAAATGTACGCGAGGATCAAGGAGTAAGACAGAGTCTTAGGGAGGTCATCATGTCACCCGATCAAGTATATCAAATGGATTTTAACCGTATCTACCCTTTACTGGTCGCGAAGGCAGAACGAAAGGGCAGAAGCCGGCAGGAAGTCGACACGGTCATATGTTGGCTGACCGGTTATGATGAGGAGCAGCTCAAAGAGCTGAAAAAACGCCCCATTACGTATGAGGCGTTTTTCGCGCAGGCTCCGGCCATGAATCCGAACAGAAAACTGATTAAGGGCGTTGTATGCGGTGTGCGCGTAGAAGAAATCCAGGAGCCCCTTATGCAGGAGATCCGCTATCTGGATAAACTGGTAGATGAACTAGCTAGGGGAAAAGCCTTGGAAAAGATTCTGCGATCATAAAAACTATCCGCCGCCTTCATCAGCAGCTCCCCACCATCATCTGAATAATTTCTTTATCCGTCTCGGCCATGCCCACACGGGCCAGTCTGCCGATGTTTTCGATGGTATTCTCCACGCCTTTTACGACGATACCGTCACCGCCGTAGAACTGAGTGCCCTGCATTTGCATCTGCATGCCCAGGAGCCCCGCTTCGACGGCCGAGGCGATCTTGGCGGCGCAGCTGGCTTTCGCCCCGTCGCAGATCATGCCGGAATTAATCGCTACGGCGTTGACGATGGTGTGGGCGATCTCATGGGCCCGACCGCCATAAAGATATGTAATGCCGGCTCCGGCGCCGCATCCCGCGCTGGTCGCTCCGCAGTAGGCGGAGAGGCATCCGATGCCAGTTTTCAGATGGATGGTGATCAGGTTGGAAACGGTCAGGGCACGGTAAAGCTGCTCCTGAGAGGCTCCCAGATGTTTGGCGTAGACAATGACGGGCAGGGAGGCGGTCAGCCCCTGATTGCCGCTGCCGGAGTTAATGACCACCGGCAGCTCACAGCCGCTCATTCGGGCGTCTGACCCGGCGGCCGCCATGGCCTTAGCCCGGTTATGTACGTCGTCTCCGTAAGCGTGAAGCAGCACCCGGCCGATCGAAGCGCCCCAGTTACCGCGCAGTCCTTCCTCCGCGATGGCGGTGTTGCAAAGGATCTGCCGGTCCAAAATGGGTTGAATGTCGGAGACGGAGACCATATCCGCAAATCGGACGATATCCTCCACATTAAGAGCCTGATGATCCGTACGCGGCCGTGACGAATCGGAAGAACAGGATTTTGACAGCAGCACCTGATCATCCTTCTCGACGCGTACAATATGGGTATGTCCGCCGGCGATACGGACGAGGGCGCGGTGAGAAGCGCCCTTTACTTCGATCTGAATATCAAAAACGAGACCGGAATCAGAGGGCGTGACGGATATAGGAGTCTGAGACAGATAGCGGGCAATATCCCGGATTTGCTCCGCCGTCACGCGGGAAAGGACTTCCAGCTTGCTGTTCGCGTCTCCGGCAATGATGCCGGCGGCTGCCGCTGCCTCGATTCCCCGCAGATTCCCCGTATGGGGGACGATGACGCTTTTTACATTCTTAATGATATTGGGGCTGACGCGGAGTTCGACGGATTGGGGAAGAACGCCGAGGGTTTCCCGGGCCAGGGCCGCGGCATAAGCCAGAGAAATCGGCTCAGTGCAGCCCATGGCGGGAATCAGTTCTTCCTGTAGGATAGAAAGATACTGTTGATAGGTTTCAGTCGTTAGCATGGTAACACTCCGAAGATCAGATTTGGACGATGGTCAGATTTTCGTCCTTGCAGGAAGCAAGGGCCGCCTCATGACCCACCACGCAGACCGCGCCTTGCGAGGCCATCTCATTCAGCAGGGGCAGCCATTGGGATAGGCTGTCTTTCGTGCTGGAAAGGATTTCCTTTCGCTCGCGGACAAGATCTTCATGGGTCCTATGGCAGAGATAATTCTCATCTGCTGTGCGGCCTTCCTGGGCGGGAGACAGCAGGGGATCCGTATTGGTAATGGTGCTGATGATATATTTATTCAGCGATTCAGGGGCGCTTTGGAGTTCTTTAATAAAATCCGAAATAGCGCGGTATACGGCAAGGGAACGGGCCGGAGAGGGGTCGCGATAAGAGTAGCAAAACAGGTTGCCGCTGGGGCGGGGGAGCATGCCGACGCCATAGGCGCCGCCCTGCACCCGGACCTGATTCCACAGATAATCATAGGAAACGACGTTACCTAAAAGGCGCAGCGTGCCATTATAAGAATAGGAATCACAGGAAGCCTGATAGGCTAAAACCGCGTAGCTGACCTGCGCCGGAATCTGGATGCCCAGGCGCTTCGGCAGCGGACTCTCGTAATGCGCGCTTGCGGGAACGGAGGTGCCTGCCGGCAGCGTCTCGAGGAAATCGGAGAGATCCAGCGGAGACTCCGTCGTGAGAGAAGCCGTGAGGCGCGCGCGGCAGAGGGACTGGGTCATCACGCGGGTAAGAGCGGAGAGGAAGTCCGGATATTGGCCGTCAAAATCTTTCGCGAAATCATGGAGCCAGCGAACGGAAGAATAACCGTTTACCGCCTCATTCACGGCGGCGCGGGCGGAAAAATGAGACAGGGCACAAATACCGGCAAGGGCGTGTCCGTTGGTAATGCCGATTTGCTGTGCGGTAGTCTCGGCTTGGAGTACGACCGGACGGATCCGCTCGGGCTGATCCAGAATCGTTTTGGTGAGAATCTCCGCTAAAAGGGCCGTGCCCGCGGCATAGTTTTCCTTCAGCATGCTGCAGTATACGCATAGATAAGGGGTGCACTCCTGTACGGAATCCCTTTCGGCATAGGAGGTAATATCAAAACGAAGTTCGCCCAGGAGGCTCTTGACGGCGCTCTGTAAGGAAAGGGAATCATGTTCCGTCGTGGCGAGTTTACCGAGAAGGCGGGGCAGCAAGGAGAGCCTGGTCAGATCCTGAAGAGAAAGATCGGCAAGGGAGAAATAAAGGTTTAAGTGCACGATGCCGTTGGTATTTATGGTATGACAGAGTACCGTCACATCGGAAACCGTATCTTCCGTGGTGGGGATGAGGGGAGGATCCGGGCTGATCTCGGAAAGATCCAGAAGGGGAAGGGTGGCCAGAGCCTCCGGTGAGTCGGGAGTCTGCTGCCAGGCCTTGAGAGCGGCCTCTTCTTCCTGGATTCGGGACAGATCCTCTGGGGAAAGTCCCGCTAAGGTCTCGCTGAGCCGGGCCTGTTCTTTAGCGCGGATCTCTTCGCCCAAAGAAAGAGAAGGAAGGACATGGAGTTCGCAGAGGGTATCTTCTTCCAGCAGGAGGGATTTCAAAAGACGCTCAAAGCCGTCGGAAGCCGCCATGGCGCGCAGCTGCGCGATCATCTGATCAAAATGCAGGTTTTGCATGGGATCTCCGTCATAAAGCCAGCTGTTCATCACCAAAATACCGCGAATCAGCGCCTGGGGTTCCTGCATATTTTGCAAATGGAAAGCAAAACGGTTGATGGAGGCCTCGAGGGATTCTTTAGGAATTCCCTGTTCTGCCAGATCGGTCACCGTTTCACGAACGAGGGCATGAATCTTCTCGGAATTGGCGTCGTTCATGTTATGCACCCGCAGGGTAAACCAGGGCTGTAAAACGCCGTCAACGACGGATAGGGTCACGTTTTGTCCCAGTCCCGCGTCGAGGATGGCTTTTTTGAGGGGCGCGTCATTGGAACCCGTCAAAATGTCGCTTAAAACCTCCGCGGCAAAGAGCGTGGTCTGGTCTTTCCAATCGCCGAAAATTTTGCTCCATACGATCTGCGCTTGGTTTTCCAGATCATCTTTGCTGGGGGCCTCGTAATACACGGTTTTTTGGGCCGCGCGGGGTTCCTGAAAAGCAAAGGCAGGGGAGGAAGAAGCGGCCTCATACCGAGAAAGATAACCCTCTAAGAGGCTGAGGGTCTCTTCCAGGGGAATATCTCCGTCCAGATAGATTCGGGCGTTGGAAGGATGATAATGGCGTTGATAGGAGTCCAAGAACTGTTCATAAGTCAGGTTCGGAATGGCGGCAGGATCTCCGCCGGAGTTGCAGCCGTAGGAAGTATCCGGAAACAAGAGGGATGAAACGGCATCTTCAATAACGCCTTCCACGCTGGAGGAGGCTCCCTTCATCTCGTTAAATACAACGCCGTTATAGGCGAGCTTGTCCCCGTCATATTCGTAATGCCAGCCCTCTTGACGGAAAATATTCGGGTTGGTGAGAATCCTGGGGGAGAAGACGGCGTCCAGATAGACGGAGGTCAGGTTCAGATAATCCTGGGAATTACGACTGGAGACGGGGTACAGCGTCTTATCCGGGAAAGTCATCGCGTTCAAAAACGTGTTCATCGAACTTTTCAGCAGTTCCACAAAGGGCTCTTTCACCGGGTATTTCTCAGAACCGCATAGGACGGAATGCTCCAGGATGTGAAACACTCCCGTGTCGTCACTGGGCAAGGTCTTGAAACCAATGGCAAACAACTTGTTAGCGGCGCCGTTATTTACCCAGACGAGTTCGGTCCGGGTTTTATCATATGTCATCTCCACAAACTCTCCCGTCTGGCCCGGAATGGGACGAATACGTCCCACGGTGAAACCGTGAAAATGATCCTTTACTTTCAGATTCATTAGAAATCCTCCTTCACATTAAATATAATCCCATTGTACACCGAAACACGCGTAAATGCAAGACAGAACGGTTGTCCGCTATCCTGTATCAGCCGTCCAGCAGCCAGTCCAGCAGGTTCAGAGACTTGATTCCTTCATAGGAAGGGTCAAGACCCGGTTCCAGCGATAGCACGATCTTCTCATAATTATCCCGGATCTTCTGCAATGGGGAAAGCTCCCGCCTGCGGACATCCTCGCTCCGCATGGATTCCGTTACCTGGAGGTAGAGTTTTTCGTCGGCGGTTGTGGCGACGAAGTCCACTTCCTGGTTGCCGATCTTCCCGATAGCGACGTCGTATCCTCGGCGGAGCAGTTCAAAATAGACCACATTTTCAATGGCGTGGCCGCTGTCCCGGTTGCGGAAACCCATAAGATAGTTCCGAAGCCCAATGTCCACGAGGTAGTATTTGCCCAGGGTACGCAAGTATTCCTTACCCTTGATGTCAAATCTCTTGATCTCATAGAAGAAGTAGCTTTCCAGCAGCGCGTCGATATAAGCCTGCACCGTATGAGCGCTTGGCGTTCCCTTGCGGTTTCCGCCCGCTAACAACCCTTCATTCATCAGGGTATGCCCGATGTCCGCGATGCCGGGCATCCCGCCAAAACGCATATAGGCGTCAAAGGCTTCCCGAAGGTCATAGCGTTCCCCCTTTTTATCGAACAGCTGGCGGCGCGTTCCTCCCAGGGCGCTGTTCGTTTCTTTTATCTCAAAATCATGAAAGTAGAGAAACTCCGAAAAAGAAAGGGGCAGCATCTTGATTTCCACATATCTGCATCATAGCATAAACTCAAATATTAATCAAGTTTATGACGCGAAAAGCATAAACTTATAAATTCCGACAAAAAACGGTGTAGATCGCATATGGATTGATCTGCACCGTTTTTGACCACGACCGTCAAAGACGGAACGAGTCCGTCTTGACGATCCGGAAGGTTGTCCGCTATAATGGATGGGAGAAAAGTGATAAGGAGAAAGAGGATGACCAGAATTTTATTCGTATGTTTAGGAAATATCTGCCGTTCGCCCATGGCCCAGTTCGTCATGCAGGAGCTGGTTCGCCGGGAAGGTTTGGAGGATAGGTTCGAGATCGATTCCGCAGCGACAAGCCGAGAGGAAATCGGGAATCTACCCCATTACGGGACTCGAAACAAACTCGCGCAAATGGGCATTCCTATGGGAGCGCATCGGGCGCGGCAGATGACAGGGGCGGATTATCAAAAATATGATCTACTGATCGGCATGGAGAGATGGAACCTGAAAGCCATGCAGCGGATCGCCGGAGGCGATCCGGATCATAAGATGCGTCTGCTTTTAGATTACACGGCCCGCAAAGGCGATATCGCCGATCCCTGGTATACCGGTGATTTTGACCGGACTTTTGACGATATCTGGGAAGGCTGTCAGGCTCTCCTGCGGCATTTGACAAATCCCCGCGTTACAGAGTAAGAAGGGACGAAAGCGCCCGGTCCGTCTCCTCTCGGTTTCGATGGACGATGCCTTGCATGCCGAGAGAACGGGCGGTGTCGATGTTGGCGGAGTTATCGTCGATGAAGACGCACTCTTCGGGAATAAGAGAATACTTTTCCAAAAGAACGCGGTAGATCGCGGGCTCCGGTTTGATCTCCTGCACTTCATAGGAGATGACGCGTCCATCCGCCAGGCTTAAGAAAGAGAAGGGAGGGCGGACGCTCTCAAAGGATAGGCGAGCATAGTTGCTCAGCAGATAAATGCCGTATCCTTTTTCTTTATAGGAACGCAGCCACTCATAAGAATAGGGATATTCCCGGCAGATCTCGCCGATGTGATCAAAATAAAGACGAATCTGGGGGGCGTAAGCGGGATCGAGGGCGCAGCACATTTCGCGAATCTCTTCACCGGAGATTCGGCTGCGGTCAAATTCATTCCAATAAGGCCCCTGTACGGTGGCGCGGGCGGTATGTTCTAAGGCTTCGCCCGTGATACCCAGTTCCTGCATGAGGTCTCTCCAGCGGAAATCCACCAATACCATGCCGATGTCAAAAACGAGATGACGGATCATGAGAGTCTTGCCTCCCCGTTCAAGCCGGGAACTTTGGTGATGCCGAGCCCCGGCGCGTCGGTCATATGAATCATATTGGCTTCAAAGCGAGGGCCGCCGGTATAAGGATCGATCCGACACAGGCCGGGACCGTCCAGGTCCGCCCGCGTGATGATCGATTTGGCCGCGGTCAGGTGGGCGGCGGCGCTGACGGCGATTTTACTCTCCAACATGCAGCCCATCATGCACTCTACGCCGTAGATCTCCGCAATGCCGGCGATTTTCAGCGCTTCGTAGATGCCGCCGGTTTTCATGAGCTTGATGTTAATCAGATCCGCGGCGCCCATCTGAATGATCCGGATGGCGTCCTCGGCACAAAACACGCTCTCGTCCGCCAGGATGGGCGTATACGTATTCTGGGTCACATATTGCATACCCGCCAGATCGTGGGCGCCTACGGGCTGTTCGACGAGGTCGATATTCAGGGAGAGATCTTCCAAACGGCGGATAATTCGCACGGCTTCTTTGGGATTCCACCCTTGGTTAGCGTCTACGCGGATGGCCACATCCGGCCCCACGGCCTCGCGGATCGCGCGGATGCGCTCCACATCGGCCATGCCCTCTTTGCCCACTTTGACTTTCAGGACGCGGTAACCCTGGGAAACGGCGGCTAAGCTGTCCGCCACCATCTTATCGATACTGTCCACACTGATCGTCAGGTCGGTTTCCACCCTGTCGGAGGCCCCGCCCAGTACTTTGTAAAGGGGCATCCCCAGGTTTTGGGCGTACAGGTCGTATACCGCCATATCTACGCAGGCCTTGGCGGAAGTGTTTTTCAGGATGGCGTGATGCATGCGGTTCATGATACCGTCCAAATCCGTAATCTCCATACCGATAATCGCGGGGGCGATAAAATCCCGGATGGCCGTCACGATCGATCCCTTGGTATCGCCGGTGATGACAGCGGTGGGGGGCGCCTCGCCGTAACCCACGGCCTCCGTGTCCGTATGGATACAGATCACGATATCCTCCACGTTTTCGACGGTGCGCAGAGCCGTCTTGAAGGGCGTTACCAACGGAACAAATATCTCGCCGATCTCGATGGATGTAATCTTCATAAAGAGAGCCTCCTATGTGTGTTTTTCTCATTATAGACCGAAACGGAAAAATACGCAAGCCTTTACTTTTGTCCGGATCTAGTGTAAGATAGCAAAAGAAGGGAGAGGTAGGAATGGTGGAAATGAAGATCTTGACGCGGCATGACGACCCGGACCTGATCGATTTTATCAATTATGTGTTTAGCATGGATGGCGAACCTACGGATTTTGTGAAACTTCTGCCCAAGGCTTACGAGCCGGAGACGGGGCATGATATTTTACATCTTACTTTACAGGAGGAAGGCAAAATTGTGGCGGCCGTTTCGCTGCTATTTGAAACTTATCGGCGCGGCGCGGATACTTTAAGAATCGGATTTGTCGGCAATGTGAGTACGCATCCCTATAGGCGCGGCAGGGGATATATGAAGTGGTTGATGGGGGAAGCCGACCGAGTCATGGAGGAAAGAGGCTGCGATATAGCAGTCTTAAGCGGGCAGAGGCAGCGTTACGAATACTTTGGGTATGCCCAGGCAGGCCTACAGACCTGTTTTGTCGTGACGAAAGACAATCTGCGGCATGGACTTGGGAAGGAACATGGTGGAATTTTTTTGCAGGACCCGGAGGGAGAGCCGGATACATTGTATGAGATCTACCGACAGCAAAGCGTTATCTGCCGTGACAGAAAGAGTTTCTATCAGGATTGTCGGAGTTGGCAGGGGGAGCCGACGGCTGTCTGCCGGAGAGGGGAGCCGATCGGTTATGTCGTGGCGGATCCCGATCATAAAAACTGGTTGGAGGCGGTAATGCCGGCGCAAGACTATCCGGGGGCATTGGCCTCCTTCATGGAAGCTTATGGAGTGGAAGAGGTTCGAGTCAGGAAGCCTTTATACGAAACGGAGATCTTGAGAATATTGGAAGCCATATCGGAGGAACAGCATGTGGAAAAGAGCCTGATGATCAAGGTTTTTCATTGGGAAGCCTTTCTCACCTACTGTCTGCGGTTGAAACCACAGAAGAGAGGATGCTGGAGGTTAGGACCTTACCGGGTGACGATACAGGGAGAAAGTGTAAAAGTAGAAAAAAGGGGAGAAGAGGAATTATCGGCAGATCGTCTATTTTCCCTTTTTCCGAGGGAAGAAGATCCCGAATTTTTGCCGCTGTTATTTTGGATGAGCGAGCAGGATACATTCTAATAAAATTCTAATCTTTTTCCCAAGACTCCTTAATCCGTGTTCTTTATAATGGGTATTGTAAGAGATAAAACACAGGGAGGTTTATCATATGGACCATTTAGAAAAGGTGGAAAAACTGGCAAAGAAGGCGGGGGTCTCCTATGAAGACGCGAAGATGGCGCTGGAAGCCTGCGACTGGGATATGCTGGACGCGTTGGTGTATCTGGAGAAACTGGGGAAGACGGGGTACGGCGCCGCCTGGTATTCTACGGACGGGCCGGAACCGGACGGCACCGTGTTTGAAGACGTGCCGCCCAGGGATAAGGATACGACGTTCGGGGAGCTGTGCGGTAAATTCTTCGGTTTTATCGGAAGGCTGATCGAGAAAGGCAATCAGAATTATCTGGATGTGACCCACAAGGGGAAGCATGTCCTGAGCGTATCCATGACGGTGCTGGTGCTGTTGTTAATTCTGGGATTCTGGGCCATTATCCCGCTGATGGTCGTGGGCCTTTTCTTCCAGTTCCAATATCATTTCAGAGGAACCGGGAGCGAGGAGGATATCAACAGCATCCTGGATAAGGCTTCTAACGCGGCGGAGAGCGTGAAGCGTGAAATGAAGGGGAAGGACTGATGGCGGAGGAACGGATTCTCATCGTAGAGGATGAGGAGAAGATTGCCCGCTTCGTGGAGCTGGAACTCCTCCACGAAGGCTATCGGGCGGATAAGGCGGCCGACGGACGTACGGGGCTCGCGATGGCGGAGAGCGGGAAATACGATCTGATGCTCTTAGACGTCATGCTGCCGGGTCTTTCCGGCACGGAAGTCCTGCGCCGCCTGCGCAAGACTTCTCAGATGCCCGTGATTCTTCTGACGGCCAGGGACGGCGTCATGGATCGGGTATCGGGGCTAGATCTGGGGGCGGACGACTATATTACCAAGCCCTTTTTCATCGAGGAGCTTCTGGCCAGGATTCGGGCGGCCCTGCGAAAGAAGGGACGTGGGGAGGCCGTATCCGATGTGAAGAGACTGGGGAAGCTTTCCTTGTCGGAAGCGCGGCACGAGGTAACCTATGATGGACATCCGGTGGAGCTCACCGGTAAGGAATTCGCGCTGCTGGATTATCTATTGTGCAACCAGGGCATCGTGTTATCCAGAGACGTGCTCTTGGATAAGGTGTGGGGCTACGGATACATGGGAGAAACCAACGTGGTGGATGTGTATATCCGCTATTTACGGGCGAAGATCGACGATGTCTATCATGTAAAACTGATTCATACGGTGCGGGGCGTGGGCTATGTCCTGCGGGAAGATCATGGCTGAGCAGCGAGGCAGCCTGTCCACCGCCTGGAAGATCACTTGGAGCTTCATGGGAAGACTGGCGCTCTTGATGATTGTGATCGACGTGTTGTTTGTGACGGTTTGCGGCTGCGCCTTCTTCTATACCCAGGAAAAGACGGTCATGGGAGAGGCTTGGCGTTGGGATATGGAACGGATGTTTGAAAACGGCTTCTATGTCTTCGACGGAACACACAGGCTGGATCTTGTCCCATATAAGACGCCCCTCATCGTCGTGGGGGGAACGATAGCCGGGATCGAGCTGCTCATCTGGCTCATAGAGATTCCCCACAGCGTCAACCGGGCCAGGCGGTACTTGCGGCCCTTAGACGAGATCGCGCAGGCAACCCGGAAACTGGCGGAGCTGGAAGAGGAGCAGAGGCTGTATGGCAATAAGATTCGGGAGGCGGAAGAGGCGATCAGCCATTTCGCGCCGGGACAGCCGGATGCCAAACTGTATACGGGGGATCGGGATCTGGCGGGCATCGAGAACGCGGTGAATACGCTGTTAGCAAGGATTCATCAGTCCTACCGTCAACAGATTCGCTTTGTGTCCGACGCCTCCCACGAGCTGCGCACGCCCATCTCCGTCATCCAGGGTTATGCGGACATGCTGGACCGCTGGGGAAAAGAGGACGGAGCGATTCTAGCGGAGTCGATTCACGCGATTCAGTCTGAGTCGGAGAACATGAAGAAGCTGGTGGAGCAGCTCCTCTTTCTGGCCCGGGGGGACAGCGGAAGGAATCCCCTGACCATGGAAGAACTCCGCTTAGACCAGGTAGTACAGGAGGTCTATGAGGAGTATATGATGATCGATGAGCATCATCAGTGGCAGTTGGAGGCTCCTATGTCGGTACAGGCCCGGGGGGACGGGGCCATGCTGAAGCAAGCCTTTCGTATCCTGGCAGATAACGCCAGCAAGTACACGCCCCAGGGAGAGAAGATCTGTCTGCGGGCCTATTATAATGAACAGGGTTGTCCCTGTATGGAAGTACAGGATCAGGGAATCGGCATGAGCGCCGAAGAAGCGAGCCATATTTTCGAGCGATTTTATCGGGCGGACGAGGCCAGAAGCCACAGTGGATCCGGATTGGGGCTCGCCATTGCCAAATGGATTGTGGACCGCCACGGCGGTCATTTCGAGGTGTTAAGCCGAGAAGAATTGGGTACCAGAATGACACTGGTGCTGGAAGAAGAAAAAAACCGACACGCTTCATGATGCAGTCATGAGCGCGTCGGGTTTTTTCAAAATAAAATTTTAATGATGGAACAGCCTGAGCCCGGTGAAGGCCATGACCATGTTATGCTTATCGCAGGCGGATATGACGTTGTCGTCCCGTACGGAGCCGCCGGGTTCCGCCACGTATTGTACGCCGCTCTTGAAGGCGCGTTCGATATTATCGCCAAAGGGGAAGAATGCGTCCGAACCCAAGGATACCCCGGTCAGCTTATCCAGCCAAGCCCGCTTTTCCTCCCGGGTGAAGACAGGGGGCTTCTCGGTAAAGGTCTGCTCCCAGACGCCGTCGGCCAAAAGATCCATGTACTCGTCGCCGATGTACAGATCGATGGCGTTGTCCCGGTCGGGACGGCTAATCTTTTCTTTGAAGGGAAGATTAAGCACCTGGGGAGCCTGGCGCAGCCACCAGTTGTCGGCCTTATTGCCCGCCAAACGGGTACAGTGGATGCGGGACTGCTGCCCGGCGCCGATACCGATGGCCTGCCCATCCTTGACATAACACACCGAGTTGGACTGGGTGTATTTGAGAGTAATCATGGCGATGGCCAGATCCGTCTTGGCTTGCTCGGGCAGATCCTTGTTCTGGGTCACGATGTTGGAGAAGAAATTCTCATCGATCTTGAGCTCGTTCCGGCCCTGCTCGAAGGTGATGCCGTAGACTTGTTTGCGTTCCAGGGGCGCGGGACGGTAGGCGGGATCGATCTGCAATACGCAGTAGGCGCCTTTCTTCTTTTCCCGCAAAAGTTCCAGCGCCTTGGGCTCATAACCGGGGGCGATCACGCCGTCGGACACCTCGCGCTTGATCAGGCGAGCAGTGGGCACGTCGCACACGTCCGACAGAGCGATAAAATCGCCGAAGGAGGACATGCGGTCCGCGCCGCGGGCGCGGGCGTAGGCGCAGGAAAGGGGGGAGAACGTCTTAACGTCGTCCACCCAATAGATCTTCTTCAGCGTGTCGTCCAGAGGCAGCCCCACCGCCGCGCCGGCGGGCGAAACATGCTTAAAGGAAGTGGCCGCGGGCAGGCCGCTGACCGCCTTCAGTTCGGATACCAGCTGCCAGCCGTTCAGCGCGTCCAGCAGGTTGATGTAGCCGGGGCGGCCGGAAAGCACGGTGATGGGCAGATCGCTGCCGTCTTCCATGAAGATGCGGGAAGGCTTCTGATTAGGGTTGCAGCCGTATTTTAACATCATCTCGTTCATGACAATTTCCTCCTCAATGGTTCTTATTCACGATCCGGGTTTCGTAAGCGCCCGTCTCGATATCGATAAAACGCACGAACAGCGAGACTTTATTATCCTCGTTCAGGCTGTTCCACAGAAGATCGGTGAAAGCGTCCAAATCATTGGGGATCTCCACCGGGACCGGTTCGCCTTCAAAGCTGGGCAGAGGATTGCCGTCGCCCTGATAAGTATGGATGAAGTGTCCCTCGCCGGGTTTGGCGTTGTTATAGGCGAAGGTAAAGCGCAGGCAGGAGGAAGGATCTCCGTTGTTGCTCTTTAAGATAGACATGGCGTAGTTATAATGGCCCTGCTCCACGTGCAGGATGCCGGAGATCCGGGGCGTGTAATTGGGGGCGTCCGGTTCAAACTCTCGGGTACGCAGCGCCTGCTCGAAGGTCTGCTGCTTGTCCATCAGCTCGTAGATCGTATCGGTCTGATCGCCGTTGGTTACGATGGTTTTATTGCCCAAAACCCGAACCGGCGCGTAGATAATCAGACTGGGATCGGTCAGTTTGGAAGGGTCAAAAGCCTGGGTGCGAATGCCCGCGCCGTCCTCCACAAAGACCCGGTTGCGGCTGTTCTCGCTGCGGCCCATGATAAAATACGCTGTCACGGCCTGCTTTCCGTCTTCGCTGCGGCCGATGATGATGCCGCGGCCGGGATAGGAATTGCCGCGAAGCTCCTGCTCGATAGAAACTGTCTTCATTGGAATCAACCTCCATTTGTTGAAATAAAAAACAGCATCGTGAAATCACGGTGCTGCCCAGACGGTCGGCTTACCCTATGGGTAAGATCAGCCTGCTGCTTCCCGGTGGTAACCCACCTTGATTCCGTCAGTCACAGCGGCCTTTCATCCCCTTCATCATATCATAAACCGGAACGGGTGTCAAAGGATTTTTCCAGAAAGGAACCGCCTGTATAGATAAAATCTTCAAATTCGGCGTGGAAGGGCTTCTGATCCCCGTGACGGGCATAGAGACCAACCAGAGGACCGGTGAACCGCTTGCCTTTACGGGAACCTTCGTCGCAGAGATAATCCACACCGGAAAGCTGCGCCGCCCGTTGGTAGTGAACGCCGTCGAAGCTGACTTCCATGGCGCGGGAAAAAACATGGGTGACGATCCGGAACCAGACCCGTTCGGTGTCGGGCGGCACGGGAAGGGCAGAGTGGCTTCGTTCCGTATCTTCGATATGTTCGCATACGTGAATGGCGCCGTCACCACAGAAGGCGAACTTGATATAGGTCAGCTCGTCATAGTAGCAGACCATCCCTGCTTCCTGACGGGAATCCAGGGAGGGAAGGCGCATGAGACAGTCGGCGGTAAAGGCCGTGTCGGTCTGGCGGCGCAGGATAATCCCTTCCGCATCCAGAGAGCATAGATCCTCGCGACCGGAGGCTAGGCGCAGAACGCCGTCCTGGAAGGCCCAGGAATCCTTGGCGGGAACGCGGGGGGTCATCCAGTATAAGCGAAAGGCTTCTTGGGAAAAATCAGGATAGACGGGCGCGGCCGGTGCCGGAAGCGCCGGGGCGATCTGTAGGGCGGAGGGGCCGTCCAATTGATTGGCAATGGGCCAGCCGTCCGGCGTCCAGCAAACAGGATCGAGACCCGTCTCCCGGCCCAGGATGCTCCTGGGTTCTCCGTCGCCCCCTATGTATTTGCGTCCGCAAAGGTAGACCATGTACCAAGATCCATCCGGCGTCTCCACCAGATCTCCGTGGCCGCACCGCTGAATCCGGGCTGCCGGGTTTCGCTGCGTCATGATCGGATTGTAGGGACAGGGTTCATAGACGCCCCGCAGGGTGCGGCTGCGGGCCGCGGTCACCATGTGCCCGTAACCGGTGCCGCCTTCGGCCAGGAAAAGATAGTAATATCCGTCCTTATACAGCAAGTGAGGGCCTTCGGGATTGCGTTTGTTGTCACCGTAATACAGCATTTCCGCGGGGGAAATCCTGTGTGTCGCCGTACTGTCCAGTTCCAGGATACGAGCCCCTCGGTTGAGCAGCATATACCGCCGTCCGTCCGTATCCACAAACAGGCTGGGATCGATGCCGTCTTCTTCGATAATGGCCGGCCGAGAATAAGGCCCTTCGGGCCGGTCGGAACTGACCACGATTTGAAGACGAAAAGCCTGGGCGTTGTCGTTGTGACGGAGAAGAGGACGCCCGTCTTTGTAGGCGTGCCCGCCGATGACGGAGATGCTTTCTCCGACAAAGTCCGCTTTGTCTACAGAGGCGAGTTCTCCGGGAAACGCTTCCGCAGGCAGGGGATCGTCGTTCAGACGCAATGTCACGGTGATGTAAAACCGTCCGTCATGATAGGAAATATCCGGGGCCCAGTATCCGTTGCCGCTGCGGATGCCGTCCAGCATGGACCACTCGGGATTGGTGATTCCGTGACCGATGATCTGCCAGTGAACGAGATCGGTGGAGTGGGATACGGGGATGCAGGGGAAGAAGGCAAATGTGGAATTGACCATGTAATAGTCGTTACCCACACGGACGATGGAAGGGTCAGGAAAGAATCCCGTCCGCACGGGATTGTGGTACATCTTGGAAAGCGGAGCGCCGACGACGCTTTCAAAATAGGAAACAAGATCCTCATGCCCCATGCGGGAGGCAATCTCATAAGGGGTATCCAGATCCAGATCGCCTTCGGTAGGAGACATGCCGGCGCGTTCCACAAGAAAACGGCACAGGGGGAGGCTGCCGGAGAGGGCGGCATGATGCAGGATATTCCGTTGTTTATCGTCCCGCATGTTCATGCTCAACCCGGTATATTCCAGGAGATATTGGACGATGGGAAGACAACCGGTCTGGGCGGCCAGGAAGGCAAGGGGAAGCCCCTCATCGGTGGTTCCTTGGATAAGGCGGGAGTTTTGTCCGGTTAATTCTTTGAGCCGGGATAAATCGCCGGCGAGGATGGCCTGTCGGATGGTTTCCATAGTAAGAAAGCTCCTTTCGCGTGTGGTTTTATGACCATCTTAACCGTTGTTATGGTATTTGTCAAGCAAAGGAGAAAAAACAAGAAAAAATTCCGAAAATGTGCTGAAATGTCGGGTTTCTGTTTGACTTTTTCGCTTTATTCTCTTATAATGGAAACATCTTCGGGAGAGGAGAGAAGAAAATGGCATTTTATTATGATGGATATACAGGACCGCAGAAGTTTTGGGGACGGACGAGTCCGGAGGAGTTAGTGAGAGAGTACGGGACGCCGTTATATGTTTATAATGAAAGAATTTTGAGGGAACGCTGCCGGGAGATGAAGAATCTCGTGAAGTATCCCAACTTTGCCGTGAATTATTCGGCTAAAGCGAATTCCAACTTGCATTTTCTTCGCATTGTGCGGGAAGAAGGGTTGGTGGTGGACGCTATGTCCCTGGGGGAGATCGCCGTGGAAGAGGCGGCGGGATTCGACCATGATCATATCTTCTTTATCAGCAATAACATGAGCCGGGAGGAGATGGCCGCCGTAATCGAGAAGGGCATCCTGATCAGCGTGGACTCTCTTTCCCAGCTGGAGATGTTCGGAGGGTTGTGCCCGGGAGGAGACATCTGTGTACGCCTTAATACCGGGATTGGCGCCGGCCACAGCGCGAAGGTGGTGACGGGGGGCCATGAGACCAAGTTTGCCATCGATCTCGGGAAGATAGAAGAGATGAAAGGGATTTTGGAGAAGTACAACTTGAGGCTCGTAGGTGTGAATCAACACATCGGCTCGTTGTTCATGGATCCGGAACCCTATCTGGAGAGCATGAAGGCGCTGCTTGAGTTGTGTAAGCAGTTTCCCGATCTTAAAATCATCGATTTTGGCGGTGGTTTTGGGGTTCCCTATCATAAGCTGGACGGTCAGGAGAGGCTGGATCTCGCGAGTCTTGGCAGACGTATGGACGAGCTTTTCGCGGAATTCGTCAGGGAATACGGCCGAGAGGTTCAGTTTAAGATCGAGCCGGGGCGGTATATCAGCGCGGAGTGCTGCGTATTATTAGGAAAGGTCCATGCCGTGAAGACGGTATATGAGAACAAATACGCCGGGACGGATCTGGGCTTTAATGTGCTGGTGCGTCCGGTCATGTACGATTCCTGGCACGATGTGGAAATCTACCGAGAAGACGGGGAGGACACGGGCAGAAGGGAAGAGATATCCGTTGTGGGCAATATCTGCGAGAGCGGAGACATCATCGCCAAGAAGCGGATGCTGCCGGAGATCCTGGAGAACGATATCATCGGCGTTCTGGACGCGGGAGCCTATGGGTATGCCATGTCTTCTAACTATAATAACCGTCTGCGGCCGGCGGAGGTTCTGATTCAGGAAGACGGAAAAGCGCGGCTTATCCGGCGCCGGGATACGATCGAGGATCTGCTGCGCGGCTTTCCGGAATAATGACGGCCGTTTTCGGGGTCTTCTTCACGGTTCTGGGGCTCTTGGCTTTTTTCTACGCCGCCCTGCTCCGGCGTGTGGTAGGACTCGGAAGGAATTTTACGCTGTTCTGGCCGGGCCTGGGGTGCGCCAGTCTGGTGACGGCGCTCATCCTATGGCTGGAAGTTCTCGGCTTCTGTCGGGTGCCGGCCATGATCTGGCACCCTCTCGCGGTTGCCGCCGGAACACTTTTTCTATTGATCCTGTATCTGGAGGCGCGGATTCTGCGGGCGGGAAGCCGGTCTCCCGTCGAGGACGCGGATTATTGCATCGTGCTGGGATGCAAGGTTAACGGAGAGAGGCCTTCCACAGCCCTGCGTTACCGCATCGAGGCGGCCGCGGAATATCTCAGGGAGAATCCCCGTACCGTCGCGATCGCTTCCGGCGGGCAGGGGCCGGATGAGGGCATCTCCGAGGCGCTGTGTATCAAGCGGGAACTGGTCGATGCAGGCATCGCCGAAGGGAGAATTTTATTGGAAGATCATTCCACGTCCACCATGGAGAACATACATTACAGCCGGGAATTGATCCGAGACCGAGAGGCGCGGGTGGTGATGATCACGAGCAATTACCATGTGTACCGCGGCATGGAGCTGGCAAGGAAAGCGGGTTTCTCCAGGGTCAGCGGCCTGGGGGCCGAGCCGGGCCCCGTCATGGCGCTGCACTATTTTGTTCGCGAGGCCTTCGCGCTGGTGAAGGATTATTTGGTTGGAAATCTATAAACAGGAGGCAATCTATGCAGCTGATTTTACCGCAGGGTTATGATCCGCGGCTGTCCGTCCGAGAGACGGAGGCCGCCATTAAATATATACGGGACACCTTTCAGAAGGAGCTGGGCTCGCAGATGAATCTGGAGAGGATCTCCGCGCCGCTGTTTGTGGCGAGAAGTTCCGGACTCAACGACAATCTGAACGGGGTGGAAAGGCCCGTATCCTTTGACATGCCGTCGCTGCCCGGCGAGGAGATGGAGGTGGTGCATTCTCTGGCCAAGTGGAAGAGGATGGCCCTCCATGAGTACGGGTTCCGGGTGGGAGAGGGTCTTTACACCAACATGAACGCGATCCGCAGGGATGAGGAGCCGGACAATCTGCACTCCTGCTATGTGGACCAGTGGGACTGGGAGATGGTGATCCGCAAGGAAGAACGCACGACGGAGAAACTGATGGAGGTGGTCCGTCAGATCTTCAAGATCATCAAGCATATGGAACATGAGGTTTGGTATAAGTATCCCCAGGCGGTAAAAAAACTGCCCGAGGAGATTCATTTCATCACCAGTCAGGAATTGGAGGATCGTTATCCGGATCTGTCTCCGAAAGAGAGGGAGAACCGTATCACCAAGGAGTTGGGCTGCGTATTTCTAATGCAGATCGGCGATAAGCTTAAGAGCGGCAAGCCCCATGACGGCCGTGCGCCGGACTATGATGACTGGCAGCTAAACGGCGATATCCTGTTCTGGTACGAGACGCTGGGCTGCGCCTTGGAGATTTCCAGCATGGGGATTCGGGTGGATGAGAAGTCTTTGGCGGAGCAGCTTGCGAAGGCGGGATGCCCGGAACGGGCGGAGCTTCCTTATCATAAGATGCTCCTTGAGGGCGAACTGCCCTATACGATTGGCGGCGGTATCGGACAGTCCAGGCTCTGCATGCTGCTTCTAGATCGCGCCCATATCGGAGAGGTTCAGGCGGGAATTTGGCCGGAGGAGATGCGGGAGAACTGTCGGGAGCACGGGATTATTTTGCTATAATTTGTGTTTGCCGTAAAACTTCCGGCTACTATTAGGGAAGGCAGATTTTACGAAAAAAATTCCGATCCGCTTTTGTTTTTCGTAAAAATAGGGTGTTGCGTTTTGCATAAGAGCGTGCTATTATACATACCATAAAGCCTAAATGCAGAGAAGGAGACTCTTGTCCCGGAACTCGACAGGAATACGGCGTCACCGACTGAGAGCGCTGTTTGAGGGAACGGACTCATAGGGAACACTCCGGAGCAGACTGTTTGAAGGAGGAGTAGGGCAGTCCGTAAGCGCCCGTTACGCGCGGAAAGCGGCGGGGCTCTGCGCCCTGCAAGCTGGGTGGTACCGCGGTAGATGACCGTCCCGGAATCGTGTAGATTCCGGGATTTTTTATTTTCGATTTAGGCTGACCCCTCAATATTATCGGATGGAAAGGAGAAGGACGATGGAGTATGTAAGCGCGGCCCTGTGGCAGGAAACGATGGAGAGTTGTAAGCAAAACGCGGGAAAGGAGCAGGTGGTTCGGGTCAATGGAACGGTGCATGCCATCCGGAATATGGGCGAGGTCTGTTTCGTGGTTCTGCGCGGCCGGGAAGGCCTTTTACAATGCGTCTGCTCAAAGCAGACGGCGAAGGAGCTAAAGGAGGAGATGGCGGTCACGGTATGGGGGACTGTATCCCAAGAGGAAAGGGCGCCGGGAGGCGTGGAGCTGCATTTGACCCAAGTGCAGATTCTCAGCCGTCCCGCGGAACCCCTGCCCCTCGCCGTCTCCAAGAAAAAACTCAATACTTCGCTGGAGGCCAAGCTGAATCTGCGGTCCGTCTCATTGCGCAACATGACGGAGCGAGCTAAGTTTAAGATACAGGAGGGCTTGGTGCGAGGCTTTCGGGACTATCTCTATGCCCAAGGGTTTACGGAGATCCATACTCCCAAGATCGGCGCGAAGGGCGCCGAAGGCGGAGCCAATATCTTTAAGCTGGATTATTTTCATCAGAAGGCGGTGCTGGAGCAGAGTCCTCAGCTCTACAAACAGATGATGGTGGGAGTCTTTGAGCGGGTTTTTGAGACCGGGCCTGTGTTTCGGGCGGAAAAGCATAATACCAAGCGCCATTTGAACGAGTATACAAGCCTGGATTTGGAGATGGGATTCATCGAAAGTTTTGAAGATCTGATGGCCATGGAAACCGGATTCCTCCAGTATGCCATGGAACTTTTGCAAGGTTCCTACGGCGGGGAGCTTGCTCTTCTGGGCGTGGAGCTTCCCAAGACGGAGGAGATTCCCCTGGTGCGTTTCGACCGGGCGAAGGAGATGGTGGCGGAGAAGTACGGAAGGCCGATCAGAAACCCCTACGACCTGGAGCCGGAGGAGGAACAGCTCATTGGTCGCCTGTTTTGGGAAGATTACGGGGCGGATTTTGTCTTCATAACCCATTATCCCTCGAAGAAGCGACCGTTCTATGCCATGGACGATCCCTCGGATCCGCGGTTTACGCTTAGTTTCGATCTGTTGTTTAGGGGCCTGGAGGTGACCACGGGAGGACAGCGGATTCATGATTATGAGCAGCTTGTGGGGAAGATCGCGGAGAGAAACATGTCGACGGAAGGACTGGAATACTATTTGGACGCTTTTCGATATGGCATGCCGCCCCACGGAGGACTGGGCATCGGTTTGGAACGCCTGACCATGCAGTTATTGGGCGAGGAAAACGTGCGGGAGACCACGCTGTTTCCCAGAGACTTAAACCGGTTAGAACCGTAAGGAGGGAAAAGAATGCGCCGAATCAATGACGAGACGATGGAATATGTGGGGATTCTGGCCAAGCTGGAATTATCCCCCGAAGAACGGGAAAAGGCCCGGGAAGACATGGAGAAGATGCTCGATTATATCGACATGCTGCAAGAATTGGACACGGAGGGCGTGGAGCCCATGGTTCATATCTTTCCCGTACAGAATGTCATGCGTGAGGATGAAGTGACGGAAGGGGATCAGAAAGAAGCCATGCTGGGAAACGCCCCCCAGGTCAAGGACGGTTGTTATCAGGTGCCGAAGACGGTGGAGTAAGGAGGAGCCCATGGAGATTTTGCAGTATACCGCGCTGGAACTAGGACGTAAGATTCAGAGTCATGAGATCAGCGCGAAGGAAGCGCTTAAGGCGGTGCTCGACCGGATTGATGAAAGGGAATCCTCCCTCCATGCCTATCTCTACTTGGATCCGGAGGGCGCCCTCCGTCAGTCGGAGCTCGTGGAAGAGCGGATTCTAAAGGGAGACCTGGGTCATCCCCTGGCGGGGGTGCCCGTGGCGATCAAGGATAACCTGTGTACCAAGGAGATGCCCACGACCTGCGCCTCCCGCATTTTGGAAGGGTTCAGATCCCCGTTTACCGCGAAGGCGGTGGAGAATCTGGAGCGTGTCGGAGCCGTCATTCTCGGAAAGACAAATATGGATGAGTTTGCCATGGGCAGTACGACGGAGACGTCCGCCTACGGCCCCACCCAGAATCCCGCGAAGGAAGGCTATGTGCCCGGCGGTTCCTCCGGCGGTTCCTGCGCGGCGGTGGCGGCGGGGGAGTGTTTCTACGCTTTGGGGACGGATACGGGAGGGTCGATCCGTCAGCCCAGTTCTTTCTGCGGAGTGACGGGGCTGAAGCCCACCTACGGAACTGTATCCCGTTACGGCTTGATCGCCTACGGATCTTCCCTCGATCAGGCAGGCCCCATCGCGAAGGACGTGTCGGACTGCGCGGCGATTCTGGAGGCCATTGCATCCCATGATCTCAGGGACAGCACGTCAGTAGCGCGAAAGGATCTGGATTTCACCTCCGCCCTCGTGGATGACGCGCGGGGATTGCGGATCGGGATTCCTAGAGATTACTTCGGAGAGGGACTGGATCCGGAGGTGTCGAGAAAGGTTCTCGCGACGGCGGATATCCTGCGGGCGCGGGGAGCCGTCGTGGAAGAATTCGACCTGAGCCTGGTCTCCTACGCCATCCCCGCGTACTATGTTATCGCCTGTGCCGAAGCGAGTTCCAATCTGGCGCGTTTCGACGGGGTAAAGTACGGCTACCGGGCGGCGGATTACGAGGACCTGCATGCCATGTATAAAAAGAGCCGCTCCCAGGGCTTTGGCGAAGAGGTGAAGCGGCGAATCATGCTGGGGTCCTTCGTGCTGAGTTCCGGCTATTACGACGCGTATTATCTGAAAGCCTTAAAGACAAAGGCATTGATCAAACAGGCCTTTGACGCGGCCTTTCAGAAATATGACGTCTTACTGGGCCCCACGGCGCCCCAGACCGCGCCTAAAATGGGCGAATCCCTCAGCGATCCGCTGAAGATGTATCTGGGAGACATCTATACGGTCTCCGTCAATCTGGCGGGTTTGCCCGCCGTCAGCATCCCCTGCGGAGAAGACGAGAAAGGATTGCCCATTGGCGTACAACTGATCGGCGACTGTTTCCAGGAGAAAAAGATCCTGCGGGCAGGATACAGCTACGAGCAAGGCAGGAAGGAGGCGGAAGGATGAGCGTACAATACGAAATCATGATCGGACTGGAGGTTCATGTGGAACTGGCCACCAAGACCAAGATCTTCTGCGGTTGTTCTACGGCCTTCGGCGGAGAGCCCAATACCCACACCTGTCCCGTATGTACGGGCATGCCCGGCGCGCTGCCGGTATTAAATAAAAAGGTGGTAGAGCTGGCCGTGGCCGTGGGTTTGGCGGCCGGATGCAAGATCCGTTCCTACTGCCGCTTCGATCGCAAAAACTATTTCTATCCGGATAACCCGCAGAACTATCAGATCTCCCAGCTCTATCTGCCTGTCTGTTACGACGGCGGCATCGAGATCGAAACGGCTTCCGGACAGAAGGTGATCCGCATACATGAGATCCACATGGAAGAAGACGCGGGAAAACTCGTGCATGACGAATGGTCCGACAGCTCTCTGGTGGATTATAACCGCAGCGGAGTGCCCCTGATCGAGATCGTATCCGAGCCGGACATGAGCAGCGCCGATGAGGTGATCGCTTATCTGGAGAAACTGCGGATGATGATCCAGTATCTGGGGGCGTCGGACTGTAAACTGCAGGAAGGCTCCATGCGGGCGGATGTAAACCTGTCCGTACGGCCCGTAGGCAGCGAGCGGATGGGGACGCGGACGGAGATGAAGAACCTGAATTCCTTTAAGGCCATCGCGAGAGCCATCGAGGGGGAACGGGCCCGCCAGATCGAGCTTCTGGAGGAGGGCAAGGCGGTGGTGCAGGAGACCCGCCGCTGGGACGATAATAAGGAATATTCTTACGCCATGCGTTCTAAGGAGGACGCCCAGGATTATCGCTATTTCCCCGATCCGGATCTGCCGCCGGTGGTCCTGCGGGCCGATTGGATCGAATCGATCCGCGCCCGGCAGCCGGAGATGCGGGATGAGAAGCGCGCCCGGTATACGGCGGAATTGGGCCTTCCGGAATACGACGCGAAGATCCTGACGGAATCGAAGAAACTGGCGGATCTCTTTGAGGAGACCACTGCAATCTGCCATAAGCCGAAAAAGGTCTCGAACTGGCTCATGGGAGAAACTCTTCGTCTGCTGAAGGAAAAGGAGCAGGATTCCGCGGACATTGCTTTTTCTGCGGCTCATCTGGCTAGGTTGATCGATCTGGCAGACGAGGGAGCGGTCAACAGCACCGTGGCCAAGGAGGTCTTTGAGCAGATTTTCCTACACGATGCGGATCCCGACCGATATATCGAAGAAAACGGCTTGGCTACCGTCAGCGACAGCGGCCTTCTGGGGCAGGTAATCTCCCAGGCCATGGCGGAGAACCCCCAGTCGGTCATCGACTATAAAAACGGCAAGAAAAAGGCCATGGGTTACCTGGTCGGTCAGGTGATGAAAGCCATGAAGGGCAAGGCAGATCCCGCGCTGGTCAATCAGATGCTGAAAGAAGAACTGGAGAAGGAATGAAGCCCATAGGGATTTCCTGGGGACAGTCGGCGACTCCGGGTTCGATGATGAATTTAGTGTTAAATTTTCGTGCATAGTATTGTTTTCTTCGTGCAAATGGAATATAATAAAAGCATCAGCAGAAAGGGGTTGAGGATATGGCTGGAAATACCACAAACATCAGTATCCGCATGGACGCGGATTTGAAAGCACAGGCCGACGCCCTGTTCGCGGAACTCGGCATGAATTTGTCTACGGCGTTCAACATCTTTGTGCGCCAGTCTCTTCGTGAAGGCGGTATTCCCTTTGAAGTGAAACTGGAACAGCCCAACAAAGAAACGCTTGCTGCCATGCTGGAGGCAGAAAGGATTGCAAAAGACCCGTCCGTAAAGGGTTATAATGACCTTGACGAGTTGTTTGCTGACCTGAAAAGATGAGGAAAACGAAGTACACGGTCAAGTACACGACGGGTTTCAAAAAGGACTACAAACGGGCAATCAGGCGCGGCCTCAAAATCGAATTGCTGGAACAGGTGGTGGCGCTGCTTGCAATGGGCGAACCGCTGCCGGAGAAGAACCGCGATCACGATTTGTCCGGCGATTGGACAGGGCATCGGGAATGTCACATTCTCCCGGACTGGCTGCTCATCTACCGCATCGAAGATGATGTGCTGGTGCTGACGCTGGCCCGCACCGGGACGCACAGCGATTTATTCGGCAAATGAAAGCTGCCGTCGTATGGGGAAACCTGTACGG
>CALWBZ010000083.1 GCA_944376225.1 uncultured Clostridia bacterium
TTCCACATGAATTTCTGGGGAAACAAGATGTATTTTCTGGAGCGGGATTATGATACGAAGGCAGAGGAAGAGAACATTACCATTCTTTTATATACATATAACATACACACAGGGGAAATGGAACGACTGTCTGAAGAAAAATATACCAATCAAGAAGCAACAGATTTTTTAATCACGGAAAACGGAATTTATATGGGCATGTATTTTTTTGAAGAATCATCGGAGGATTATTATACGAAGATCATTTTACAATATGATCCCGAACAGAAAAAATGGATAGAACTAGTGGAAATCCCACCGCTAGAAGTAGGTTCTCTATTTTTATTGGATAATGAAAAGGTGGTGGCATCAAAAGGATTGAATGCCCCGCAAAGCGTAATTGCGGATTACGATGGCAATATATTGAGAGTCTGTGACTTTCCCCTTTCTGAGACGGAGACGGAAGACAACATTTTTCCGTACCCGTTAGTCGCCACAGATGAATATGTTATTTTTAACTTGACGGCAAGGAGAGCAACAAGGTCTGTTGTTCTAGTCCCCGTGGATCCGGAAAAGGAGATACAGACGCTGTATCCCTAATCTATACTGGTGCTTTTGATTCAGAAAAACTACAGATTCTGTGCTCCTAATGCAAAGGGTTACCGCGGGCCTTCTTGACGATGGTGAAGAAGGCCCGTGTTTTATAGGATAAAAGAAAACCGGACATCTTCCCTCTTGACAAACAAAAGGCGAACATGTATTCTATATAGTAGCTGAAGTGAGGAGGGAATGGCATATGGAATGGGTGATTTTGGCGGCGGTGGCCTTAGCCGTCCTATTGCTTCTGGTTCTGATTTTCCGGCGGGATGAGACGGGCTTGCAGAAACTCCGGCTGTCCCTTGCGAAGGATCTGCAGGAACAGCAGATGAGGCAGATTCAGGCGACGGAACAGTCTTTGCAAGGCATGAGGATCGAAAACGATAAAAAGTTTACACTATTTCAAAACCAATTGGAACAAAACCTGGAACAGCGCATGGACGCCCACACGAGGCTCCTGCAGGGGATGGAAAAGACCTTGTTGGAACAGAACCACGAAGCCCAGGACAAGATCCTACGGGAGCTGGTGTCATCGATTGAGACCATGACCCGGGTAAACGATGAGAAGCTGAGACAGATTCATGGAGAGATTAACGAGAAGCTGGACAAATCGCTGAACGAGCGTTTAGATTCCAGTTTCAGCAAGATCGGCACCCAGCTCGGCGAGCTTTATAAAACGGTGGGGGAGCTGCAGACCTTAACTAACGGGGTGGAAAACCTAAACCGTACCCTTTCCAACGTAAAGACCAGGGGAACGTGGGGGGAGATGCAGCTGGAACAGATTCTCGCCAATCTTTTTCCCGAGTCTTTATACGATAAAAACGTGGAAATCAAGAAGAACAGCGGACAGCGCGTGGAATTCGCCTTAAAGATCCCGGATAAGACAGAAGGAGAACGTTTTATCTACCTGCCCATCGACAGCAAGTTTCCCGCGGATCTGTACGACAGGATCCAGGAGGCGTCGATTCAGGCGAATCGTAAGGCGCTGGAGGCGGCCGTGCGGGAACTGGAGGGCAGGATCAAAGGGGAGGCCAAGGAGATCGGGAAATATATCGATCCGCCGGTCACGACAGACTTTGCCGTCATGTTTTTGCCCGCGGAGGGGCTTTACTCGGAGGTGCTGCGTATTCCGGGATTGGCCGAGTATTGTCAGAGCGTTCATAAGGTGATCATCTCCGGGCCGACTACGATCAGCGCGTTGTTAAACAGTCTGGCCATCGGCTTTAAGTTCCTGACCGTGAGCCGCAACACCAAGGAAGTGTTGAAGGTGCTCCAAAATATCCGGAACCAGTACGGAAAATTCGGGGAGCTGATCGATAAAACCCAGCGAAGCCTGGATCTGGCCGCCCGCTCTACAGAGGATATGAAAAAGCGTTCGGATATGATCCAAAAACGTCTGGATCGGGTAAGCCTCCTAGAGCTGCCCCAGGAGGAAGACGGGCTTGACAAGTAAGACGGAGTGTGTCAGAATAGTTCTGTAAAATATCGAGATGGGGGGAGACGAGATGTATAAGGTTCTGATTACGCATGAAGTATCGGAAGAAGTAAAAGAAAGGCTGCGCTCCTGCGCCCAGATTCAGGAAGTATCGGGCAGGGAAGCGATCCTCGCGGCGGCGAAAGACGCGGACGCGATCCACGGCAACGGCGGACTGTTGGTTGACGAAGAACTTCTTGGGGCGGCGCCTAAGCTCAAGATGGTGGCCCTGGCTTCCGTAGGATATAATAATCTGGATACGGAGGCTATGCGCTCTCACGGTGTATTGGGAGCCCATACCCCCGGCGTCCTGAATGATTCGGTGGCGGATCTCGCCATCGCCCTGATGATCGCGGCAGCCCGCAGAGTGTGCGAGTTGGACCGGTATATGAGAGAGGGCTTGTGGAACGGTTCCGAGGGTAAGGCTTTCTTCGGTTTGGAAGTCAGCGGCAAGACCCTGGGGATCTTGGGCATGGGCCGTATCGGTCAGGCCATTGCCCGCAGAGCGGTCGCGGGCATGGGGATGAAGGTGCTTTATCACAATCGCCGCGCGAATCCGGAAGCGGAGGAAAAGTACGGCGCGGTCTACGTTTCCAAGGAAGAACTGATGGAACGGTCCGATTTCGTGGTGATCGTCACCCCGCTGACGGAAGAGACGAGGGGGATGGTAGGCGAAGCGGAGATCAGCCGCATGAAGCCCACGGGAATCCTGGTGAACGTAGCCAGAGGACCGGTGGTGGATGAGGCGGCCCTCACGAAGGCACTTGCGGAAAGGCGCATTTATGCCGCGGCTCTGGACGTGTTTGAAGAGGAACCCACGCCGGCGGATAACCCGCTTTTGCGCCTTGACAACGTGGTGCATGTGCCCCACATCGGCACGGCGACCCAGGAAGTGCGGGATAAGATGGCGATGCTCGCGGCGGAGAATATCATAGCCTGTCTGCAGGGCGGCACGCCGCCGACGATTGTGCCGGAGCATAGAAGATAAAGGAGAAGGAAGCAGGAATGAGGATATCAGGAAGTTCTCGGAAAGACGGTATGACCCTGTACGGAGAGAAGTTCGCGGTCACCGTTCAGTATCATTCAAAATCGGGAGAATACACATACAGCCTGCGCACCCTGCCGGCGGCGGAAGGGGGAGACAGGTTGAAAAAGACGCCCCTGCTGCGAGGATTATATAATCTCTGGCGCAATACGGGGACGAAAGCCGCGCTGACGATGTCCGTTGTGGGGATCGCGGGAGAAAGGCTCGCGAGATGCCCCAAACACTCTAAGCGGCGCCGGCTGGGATACGGCATGATCCTGGCTCAGTACGGTTTCACCGCGCTCATGCTTTATAAGATCTTCGGAATCGGAAACGAGGTACGCTGTTTCCACGGCGCGGAGCATAAAGTGATTAACGCCTATACCCTCAAAAAAGAAGAGATCACGGAGGAAGAGGCAGAACGAGCCTCTCGGATCTCCCGCCGCTGCGGAACCAACTATGTGGTTTATGTGACGGCCGCCGGGATGACGGTGGGTCTGCTGCCGCTGGGGCACGGTCTCTTTCAGCAGCTGCTTACGATGGGTATCGCCTACGAAATCTTTCAGATGCCCACGGAGAAGTGCCCGGCGCTGAAATCTACGCTGAATCTGGCCGGCGACGCGCTCCAGCGTAAAATCATGACCCAGGAACCTCGAAAGGGGCAGTTGGAGGCGGCCCGTAAGGCGCTGAATCTGCTTTTGGCGGCGGAGAAGGGGACGATGGCGGAAGAAGAGAAGCAAAAATATATGGAAAACGCGAGAGAACGGTCCTTTTTGGATCGATTGATCGGATAGGAGGAGACACAAGATGAACACGGCGGAAAAACTCGCGGCATTACGGCAAAAGATGGCCGATATCGGGGCGGACTATTATATGATCCCCAGCCAGGACGCCCATCAAAGCGAGTACGTTGCGGAATATTGGCGGGCAAGGGCCTATTTCAGCGGCTTCACGGGATCCGCGGGGACGCTTTTGGTAGGAAAGGAAAAGGCGTATCTGTGGGTGGACGGACGGTATCATATTCAGGCGGAGCAGCAGACGGACGGCGATCAAATCACGCTGTTTAAGAGAGGGCTGCCGGGCGTGCCCGAGATGGAAGACTGGATGAAAGATCATATCCGATCCGGCGAACGCGTGGCTTATGACGGACGAATGGTCAGTATGCAGACGGGAGAACTCTTACAGGAACTCCTGCCGGAAGTAACCTTTTTGTGCCGGGAAGACCTGGCGGAGGGGGTATGGGAAGATCGTCCCGGACTTCCCGCGGATCCGGTCTATGAGCTGGGAATCTCGTATACGGGGGAGAGCCGCGGGGAGAAGCTCGCGAGGGTGCGCGAGCATATGCGGGAGAAAGGCGCTCGCTATCTTATGCTGGCGTCCTTGGACGATATCGCGTGGCTGACCAACCTGCGGGGAAACGACATCGATCATACGCCGGTTTTCTACTCTTACATGCTGGTATCTTTGGAAAAGGCCTGGCTGTTCGCCGACGCCGGGAAGTTTGATGAGAAGACGCTGGGGGCCCTTGCCGCGGACGGTGTGGAACTTAAGGATTACGCGGGGATGCCCGGACTCTTGAAGAATCTGGAAGCGGGCAAAGCGCTTCTCGATTCCGAAAGGATTAACATGCTGCTGGGCGCATCGATTCCGGAGGGTTGGGAGATCGAAGCGGAGAAAGATATCACCGCGATCTTTAAGGCATGCAAGAACGAGACGGAACGCCGAAACATCCAAGAGGCTCATGTGAAGGACGGCGTGGCCATGGTCAAATTTTTGAAATGGATTAAAGAAGCCGTGAAGGATCCTCATCATCCGATTGACGAATGCGACGCGGCGGATTATCTGGACGACAGGCGTCGGGAGCAGGAAGGATGTTTCGATCTAAGCTTCGGGACTATCGCCGGCTACAACGCCAACGGCGCCAGCGCTCATTACAGCGCGAAACGGGGGAGCTGCGCCATGCTGAAACCCGAGGGGATGATCGTGGTGGATTCCGGCGGACAGTATTTGGAGGGAACCACGGATATCACCCGTACCATCGTGTTGGGCCCTCTGACGGAGAAGATGCGCAAGGCCTATACGCTGGTGCTGAAAGGACATCTGGCCCTGGGTCACGCCCGCTTTATGGAGGGGACGACGGGTCATTATCTGGATATTCTGGCCAGGCAGCCGCTCTGGAAAGAAGGGATGGATTACAGGCACGGGACGGGACATGGTGTGGGCTATGTGCTCAGTGTCCATGAAGGACCGCAGAACATCGGGACAAGAGACATTCCCGAAGCGATTAGGCCCGGTATGCTCACCTCCGACGAGCCGGGCTATTACGCGGAGAACGAGTTTGGCGTACGGATCGAGAACCTGATTCTGACAAAGGAATGGAAGAAGACGGTGGACGGAACGTTTCTGGAGTTTGAGACGGTGACCCTTTGTCCCTATGATTGGGACGCCATCGACGAAAACCTGCTGACAGAGGAGGAAAAGGGCTGGATCGAGACGTATCATAAGAGAGTATACGATACGCTTTCCCCCTATTTGAATGAGGACGAGCGGACTTGGCTGAAGACGGCGACGCGCCAGTAAGGAGGACGGCATGTACGATTGGAAATACCTAAAGGTTTGTCTGCCGGATGATATCCGGATGACGCGGGATTGGGGAGACTGGGACGGAGCTCTCAGACTCATTGATAAGCGCATGGAACGGGAGCTGCCGGAGGCCATGCGCCAGAGGCTTTTGATCGAGAAGGATATCATCCGCCTGCTCAGGAGAGAATATACCTATTCCTGGGATGAGGCGGTGAAGCTCATGAGCGAGGAACTGACGGAGTTTGACCCCTCCGAGCTGCAGTTTTATATGGATGAAGGAACGGCGGATTGGCACTATGTGAACGGCCAGGTGTTTTTCCATCGCCGGTTCTTCCGTACCCTGCTCGCCACCAAAAAGGAGATTCGCGAGAAGTGTAAGCATCAGGAGCACCGCGAGGAAGACGAGAAGGAAGCGAAAATCCTGGAAGAGACGCGGCGCAAGATGCGGGAACAGGGAGAGGTGGCCTATCGGATCCGATACCGGGCGAGCCTGCGGGTGAAGGACGAGTTTTTCAGACCTGGAGAAAAGCTGAGGGTACATCTGCCGGCCCCCGTATTGGCACAGCAAATTTCCGAGGTCAAGATCCTGCGGGTCAGCCCGGAGCCCACATATATCGCGCAGGAGGACTCTCTTAGCCGAACCCTCTACTTCGAGGAAGCTCCCCGGGAGAATCACGCCTTTGAGGCGGAATATGAGTTTGTCACCCGTCTGCCCTACGTAGAGCCGGAGGCGGAACGGGTAAGGGCGCTGCAGCCGGATTTTGAAACCCGGGAGCAGGAGCCTCATATCATGTTTACCCCTTACATCCAAGAGCTGGTAAAGGAGCTCGTGGGAGAGGAAAAGAATCCGCTGAAAAAGGCGCGGGCCTTTTACGATTTCGTCACGACGAAGGTGAAGTATACCTTTATGCGGGCCTACTTCACCTTGGAGAACATTCCGGAGTACGCGGCCAAGAACCTGAAGGGGGACTGCGGCGTGCAGGCCCTTCTTTTCATCACGCTGTGCAGAGCGGCGGGTATTCCCGCCAGATGGCAGTCCGGCCTGTGCGCCGGCCCCTTAGAGATGGGCATGCACGATTGGGCCCAGTTCTATATCGCCCCATACGGCTGGTTGTATGCGGACTGTTCCTATGGCGGCAGCGCCTACCGAGCCGGCAATATCCAGAAATGGAACCACTATTTCGGCAATCTGGATCCTTTCCGGGCGGTGATCAATCAGGGATTTCAACAGGAGTTCGACCCGCCCAAGAACCAGGTGCGGTACGATCCCTACGACAATCAATGCGGCGAAGCGGAATACGAGGATCATGGTCTGATGGGCAACGAGTTTGAAACCGAGGAGACCCTGATCGGAATTGAGGAGTTATGAAAGAAAGACAAAAGAAAGAAAGTTTCCGGCTGATCAAAAAATTTATCTCTTATTATAAACCCCATCGGGTTCTGTTTTTTACGGATATGTTCTGCGCCTTTATCGTGGCGCTCTGCGATCTGTTCTACCCGATGATCGCGAAAAACATTATAAACGTCTATGTCCCGGATCAGAATCTGCGCATGCTTCTGATCTGGGCGGCGGTTCTGCTGGGGATCTATGTGCTCAAGGCCGGACTCAATTATTTTATTCAATATTGGGGACACATCGTGGGGGTACGGATCCAGGGGGATATGCGCAGAGACATGTTCAGACACCTGCAGCGGCTGCCCTTCTCCTATTTTGACGGAACCAAGACGGGAACGATCATGTCTCGCATCATCAACGATCTGATGGATATTTCGGAGTTGGCCCACCACGGTCCGGAGGATCTATTCCTGTCCGTCGTCATGCTGATCGGTTCGTTTATCATGCTGGCAGGAATCAATCTTTGGCTGACCTGCATCATATTTGCTTTTATTCCGTTCATCGTAGTATTCGCGGTGGTCCTGCGCAAGGAACTGCAAGATACGTCGAGAGCGGCGAGAGTGGAGATCGCGGAGGTCAACGCGAACGTGGAGACGGCCATTGCCGGTGTTCGGGTCTCGAAAGCCTATACGACGGAAAGGTATGAGAACGAGAAATTCAATGTGGCAAACGAACGCTATAAACAGGCTCGGGGAAGATCGTACCGGGCCATGGGGAAGTTCTTCTCCGGCATGGGGCTTTTTCAGGATTTGCTATACCTGGTGGTGCTGGTGGCGGGCGGACTTTTCTTCTTCTACGGGTGGATCGATACGGGAGAGTTTGCCGCCTATCTGCTCTACATCAGCATGTTCCTAAAGCCCATCCAGAGGTTGGTCAACATCTTCGAACAGATCCAGAACGGATTGACCGGATTTATTCGTTTCGAGGAGATCATGCAGGTGGCGGAGGAGGAGGAACCGGAGAATCCCCTGCCTGTGGGAGAGTTGGAAGGAAACATCTGTTTCGATCATGTAGGTTTCCGTTATCAGAATTCCGACGAAGCGGATCAGGAGAGCCGCGTGATCGAAGACATGAGCCTTCGGATCGATAAGGGAAAGACGGTGGCCCTGGTAGGACCCTCGGGAGCCGGAAAGACTACGCTCTGTCATCTGATTCCCCGTTTCTATGAGCTGAACGAAGGAAAAATCACCATCGACGGCATGGACATTCGAGAGATGTCCCGCTATGATCTGCGCCGCAATATCGGCATGGTAGCCCAGGATGTCTTCTTGTTCAACGGTACGATTCGCGAGAATATCGCCTACGGCAAGCTGGACGCGACGGATGAAGAGATCATAGAGGCGGCCAAGAAGGCCAATATACACGATTACATCCTTACGATGGAAAACGGGTACGATACCCAGGTGGGAGAACGGGGTGTGAAGCTCTCCGGCGGCCAGAAGCAGAGGATCTCCATCGCCCGGGTATTCCTGAAAGACCCCGCCATTCTGATTCTGGACGAGGCGACTTCCGCCCTGGATAACGCGACGGAAATGCTGATTCAGGGGGCTTTGGAGGAGTTGTCCAAGGGCAGAACATGCATTGTGGTGGCCCATCGGCTCTCGACCATCAAAAACGCCGACGAGATCATCGTGCTCACCCGGGAGGGCGTGGAAGAGAGAGGTACCCACGAGGAACTCCTGGCCCAAGACGGTTTGTATGCTTCACTGTATCAGTATCAGTTCCGCGTATAATGAACACGGATAAGAAAAGACTCTATGCGATTAGGATTCTTTCGCATAGAGTCTTTGTCTAATTTGTAGGAGTTCTCCATAGAATAGAAAACCGTGACAAGCTGCAAAAATCGATTCTAAAAGCGGTGGGCGTCTCTTTTAACGTTTCAGTCTTTCTTTGCATTTACTCTCATCAACAAATCCAGCACCTTCAGGTAGAGCCAGATCAGAGAATAAGCCAATCCATATGCCGCGCTCCACTCGTATTCCTTGGGCAGTCCGTTTTCGACGGTGGTCTGTACCATGTTGAAATCCGAAAGAAGAAACAGAGAGGCGATAATCACAAACAGGACAGAGCAGACAAGCCCCGTGATAGGATCCTGTACGATGGGGAGAAGGATGTCCCTGACTCCGGGAATCCAGGTTCCCACATAGACCAAGAGGCTTCCGAAGATGGTGGTGAGAATCACAACCATCAGGAAAGAACGGAATTTATGTCCTACGCGAGCAATCCCCGTAGCGTATAAAACCAGCATAACGGCGGCGATCAGGACAGTCAGCCCCAGAGCGCCCCAGGGGATCCATTGCATATCCGGCGTGAGAAAGATGGAGGTCCAGGCCACCAGATAACCTTCGCACAGGCAATACAGGGTTCCCACGACGGCAAGAAGCCGGCGGTTAAACAGGGCGATAAAGGGGGAAATCAAGAGAATCAGAAGCGCGATGCCGGCGATCACCAGCTCAGCCACGGCAATCTGTACTAGCATGCCTTCTACAGCCATGTCGATGGCGGTTCCGTTCGCGAGCCAAACGGGATGCAAACAGATAAACAACGCGGCGCCTACCACGGCCATGACAAGAAAGAAAGCGGTTTTCGCGGCGATGCCGCTATAGGTCGCGGTGGTGCTTTCGGTTTCTTGACGAATGACATTCTGCAGCTTTTGCAGTACGGGGTTCGCGAAAGAACGAGCGGTCTTTGTTTCAGTCATTTAGAGTCAACTCCAATCGTTTTTTAAGATTTTTTTAGCGGGATCAGGAAGCGATGTCGCCCACGCTCTCCAATATACACTTCCAGGAGAGAATGGAAGAAGTTGGTTCCCGCAGGCAGTTCCGCCGGGTGAAGGCCCTTTGGCAGCCGGATCCCGTAACGTACAGGACAGGGAAATTTCCAGTCGATATCCACAATCAGGGTCTGTTCTTCCAGTCGAAGGGCAGAGAATTCCGCACCCATGGAGAAATGACCGGTACTGACGAGTAGGGCGGGAGCGGTTTGCTGTGGTAATATTTTAAGAAGCGCGGCGCCGTGGGGCGGGATCTCCCCGAAAGATACCTCGCCTTCTTGGGGAATCTCTTCTTGGTAGGTCTGATGCCAGAAGTCGCATACGGTAAAGGAAGTCGAAGTATGAATGAAATCCCCCAGCAAATCAGAATCCAGCCGCAGAGTACAGGGGATGGACTCCGTATCCGACCAGTTGATCAGGCATATCATATGATAATCGGGATAGGCAAGATCCACACAAGCGGGATAGCGGCCGCCGGACAGGAAATCCCGAGGATGAGGAACGCCGGGACATACGGGCAGAAGGTGACGAAGCATCCAGAGACGGTCATCTTCGATTTGCGCCATGGGCTCGGTGGAACAGGCAAGACCGCAGCCCATAAATTGGTTGAGTGCCGAGGTACGGGCCTCATCCTCGTTCGGGAGACCAAGGGTAAGATTCAGATTCCGCGAGGGGGTCTTCTGGCGGCGAATCATCAGCGCGTCCGGATCCGCGTCCCACCAAGGGTGCATCCAATATCGAAGGAGATTTTGCTTGATCGTAAAAGGCGCGGTCTTTCCTCCTCCGTCTCCGATCTTCGCGCTCCACATGCTCAGTACGTCGGAACCGGTACGCTGGGCGTCCACAATGCCGATTAGAGGATCATACAGCCCGCCGCACATCAGGAAGTAAGCGTCATGCCCCATCGCTTCTCGAATACGGGAAGTGGCCTCGCGATAAGCTTGTACCAGGGGGAGGTCCGAACGGAATCGGGGCGCGTCTTCGTACAGAATCGCGGCACGGGTGAAGTCCAGCTTGTGATAACGGTATCCCCATTCCCGAAGCTGCGCGTAAAGGGCAGCGGCCCATTCTACCGCTTCCGGACGGGTAATATCCAAGACACGGTAAACGGTGCCGTTCATGGGAAACAAACACCAGGAACCGTCCGGGTGTTTCAGAAACCAGTCCGGATGCAGGGCGGTGACAGGCGCGTCTTCGTGGGCAATAAAGGGGCTGGTCCATATGCCGGGAATCAGGCCCTTGTCCTGAATCAACTTAGCGATAGCTTCCATGCCGGAGGGGAAACGCTCATTAGGCCTCCAATCGCCGAGACAGCGTTCCCAGCCTTCGTCCACCTGGAATACCTCGAAGGGAATCTGGCGGTCGAGGAGAGCCGCCAGGTTTTCCCGCACGTCTGCCTCGCTGACGGTCAAGCCGTAATAATACCATGTGCAGTAAACAGAAGGGACATGCTCCCCTTTGCGAGCATGGTAGCGTAAGGCTTTGCGGGCGGCATAAGCATCGATGGCTTCCTGAGAATCATCGGGCACGGTGATTCGGAGACGTTCACTTTTGATCTCGGTTCCCGGAAAGACATCCACGCCTACAGGACAGGCACATTCCAGAGAAAGGAACTCATGGGAAGGGGTCAGCTTCAGAACCGTCTCGGTAAATAGACGGTCTCCCGTCTCGAAGGTCAGGAGCAGAGGAACCTCGCCGGAAAGAAGGGTCATGCTGTCGCTGACAAGCACGGGCTGGCCGTTGGTTTCTTCCGTGCCTTCGCCGCTTTCCCGCAGCGTTGTACAGGCGTCCTTAAAACAGTCTCCCCGATCTCCGAGACGACATACCGCGGGCAGTTCGTTCTTCATGCGTCCTTGGCGAAAGAAAAGCCAGTCGGCGCTGGGCATATCGCCCAGTCTCAGGTCGTTTGTACGAAACAGGGTGAAGCGGTCAATCCGAAAAGGAGATTCGGAGTTATTTCGGAATGTGAGTTCAAGCTCAATTCCGTGATCGACAGGATAAAGCTTTTGAATGAGTTCGCCTCCCTCGAAAGAGACGCGGCGAGTCTGTACGCCTTCCTTTTCTTCTAATGGAGAAGAAAAGGAAGGCGAGAATTCCCGGCCGTTAAGAAGCAGGGAAGATTGAAAGGAAAAGTATGCTTTTGAAACATTATAATGCTGCATGGCGTGACTCTCGGTATGAATATTATCTTTATCTTTAGGAACGTTGAGACATGGGAATATAGGGCGCGCTTTCCAAAACGCTGCGATAAGCCGGACGGATAATCTTATCCGTATTAATCAGTTCTTCCAATCGATGGGCGCTCCATCCCACGATACGAGCGATGGCGAACATGGGCGTATAGAGTTCTAAGGGAAGATCCAGCATAGAGTATACCAAACCGCTGTAGAAATCTACGTTGGCGCTGACTCCCTTATAGATACGGCGTTCCTGAGCGATCACCTGGGGACCGAGGCGTTCTACCAGATGGTAGAGTCTCGCTTCTTCTTCCAGTCCCTTTTCTTTGGCCAGATCATCGACGAAAGACCGAAGCATGATCGCGCGAGGATCCGACAAAGAATAGACGGCGTGTCCCATACCGTAGATTAACCCCTTCTTGTCAAAGGCTTCTTTATGCAGAAGTTTCAGAAGATAGTCCTTGACGGCGTCTTCGTCCTGCCAGTCGGACACATGTTTCTTTAAGTCGGCGAACATTTCCATGACCTTGATATTCGCGCCGCCGTGTTTCGGGCCTTTTAGGGAAGCCAAGGCCGCCGCGATGGTGGAGTAGGTGTCTGTACCGGAAGAAGTCACTACATGCGTGGTAAAGCTGGAATTGTTGCCGCCGCCGTGTTCCATGTGAAGAACGAGAGCCAGATCCAAAACGCGGGCTTCCAGCTGAGTATACTTCATATCCGGGCGCAGAAGACGCAGCAGATTTTCGGCGTTCGAGAGATTCTCGTCCGGGAAATGAATGTACATGCTGTTTCCACACTCATAATGGTTATAGGCATGATAGGAATATACCGACAGAAGCGGGAATACCGAGATCAGCATCAGGCACTGACGCAGCACGTTCGGAAGGCTCAGGTCATTGGCGGCGTCATCGTAGGAGGCCAGCGTGAGTACGCTTCTGGCAAGCGTATTCATCATATCCTTGGTGGGAGCCTTCATGACCACATCTCGCACAAAATTCGTAGGCAGTGTCCGCCCCTTACCCAGCAAAGTACAGAAATCCTGGAGCTGTTCGGAAGAGGGAAGGCGGCCAAACAGAAGAAGATAGGCCGTTTCCTCAAAGCCTAAGCGGTTTTCGGTGATAAACCCTTTTACAATATCACGGATGTCGATGCCGCGATACAAAAGCACGCCGTCGCAGGGAACCGATTTTCCGTCTTTTTCTACGGACGAAATGATATTGGAAATGTTGGTTAAGCCGGCGAGAACGCCTTTTCCCTGCAGATCCCGTAACCCGCGTTGGACATTATATCGAGTATACAGTTCGGGATCGATTTTGCTGTTTTCTAAACAAAGGGAAGACAGTTCCTCGATTTTAGGTGTAACGGTCAATATGGTATTATTATCCATAGTAACTCTCCTTTCTGTTGTAAAATTGGATATATTTCTCATTATAGCACAAAAAAGGAACGAATGCAAGAATGGAAAACCTTGAGTTTTGGGGGATTCTGGGCAAAAGAGAAAGTGATACGAGGGAGCTGTTGCGAGAACAGATCAATAATCTACAGATATCCGGGACGAGTGGAAAAGGGAAACGGGCGCAGGGTAAATCTCAGTGTATTTTATTGGAACGCATCTGTCTGGGTTTTAGAACATCTTCCGGAGAGATCTGCCCATAAAGCAGAGGAGAATCAACGCGATGAAGACGGCAGCTGGCGTTAAGGAGACTGTCGCTATGGTTGGCATAGCAGTATAGACATCCGTTTCGGCAGGAATGATAGGCGCCGATATCGATACTGGAACTGCAGCCACAGCCCTTTCTTTGATATGGATCCGGCCTTACGCAAAGAGAGAAGCCTCCGATTCGTTCCAGACGACTGGCGTCGATGCAGCAGGCAGGAGTAATGCCAAAGGAGCGGAGATCGGCCGTTTCCGAGCAAGTGGTTAAACGAAGACCCAAGTCCGCGGCGATTTGGCTAAAGGACTTCATGAGAGCAAGGATTTCGGCATCGGACGGAGGACGAAGACCAAAGGGAGCGATGCGCTGCCGGATGTTGCGATATATATCGAGGAAACTAACCGTACACATATCAGTATAGGGGGAAAGCTGCTTCGCCAGGTGATAGAAGGCATCCGTATGGTAGGATACGGTATATGTTTCGCTCATTATAATCGGATCGTAGCGCCAGACGACATGATCCTGATCTAAAGCGGAGGAGAGCTTTTGAAAGGTAAGGACTCGCTCCCGGAGGGGAGGCAGCCTCGTTTCGATGGGGGAACCATAAGGATTCAGGGTAAACTGAAAATAGTACGGATAGGATTCGAGGGCGTCCAGGTAGGGGAGAGCGGGCGCCGGATTTTTAGTCCAAAAGACAATACCGTCGACTACGTCGGGGGTCAGGGAGACGACGCTGACCTGATGAAAACGCATGGGATTGCGGACATAAACGAATCCTTCCCGAATCCGGTGAAGGAACCAGTCAAAATAATAGGAAGGAATATCGGTTCTGCGGCTTGCGCTAATAATCATTGAGGTCACCTCCGGGAAAGGAATGGAACTGGATTCTATTATATCATTTGGAGGAGGAGAAGTCAATAGAAAATGAGAACAAATATTCGTATTTTTCTCGGAAAAAGTTTGAAGATCCCCTTTACACGCGAACATACTTTTGGTATAATAGAAGGCGTCAAGGAAAGAGGAGGAAGCCGCAGGGCGAATCGATTTGCTTTCCTGAAGTAAAGAGTAGGATCCCGTTTTAGAGAGAAGAAAAGGGAAGGAAAACACTGTCCGGGTAAAACCGGCCCGGAGGGGGAATTTTGGAGAAAAGCATTGAATTTTACCGGCGGATGTAGTATGATAAATAGGCTCCGGCAGCTCTTGCCGGAATGTACTGAATGCGTAATAGAATGCGGGCCGGGAGCGAGTCCCGAATACAGAGAGGAATAAAGGTATGTGGTCAACGAATATTGGAATCGATCTGGGGACCTCCAGTGTTCTAGTCTATATTAGAAGAAAAGGGATTGTGCTGCGGGAGCCTTCCGTAGTTGTGGTCAATACTCAGGAGGATAATCAGGTCGTAGCGGTAGGAGAAGAGGCGCGGAAGATGATCGGAAGGACGCCCAAATATCTTACGACAATCCGGCCTCTGCGAGAGGGCGTTATCTCGGACTTTCAATATACGGAAAAAATGTTGAAGTATTTCGTAGAAAGAGCCATTGGACGGCGTTTTCTAAAGTCGGTCATCGCGGTCTGCGTACCGAGCGGTGTGACCGAGGTGGAAAAGAGGGCCGTAATGGACGTTACCTATCAGGCGGGGGCGAGTCGGGTTCATATTATCGAGGAGCCCCTGGCAGCGGCGATCGGCGCAGGGGTCGATGTAACCAAGGCGGCGGGGAGTCTGATTGTGGATATCGGCGGCGGAACAACGGATGTAGCCGTGGTCTCGCTGGGGGGGATCGTTCTCAGCGAGTCGATCAAAGTCGCCGGGGATATATTCGACGACGCCTTGATTCGTTATGTGAGGAAGCGGTATAATCTGCTGATCGGCGAGAGAACGGCGGAAGAAGTCAAGATGAGAATCGGTGAGGCCTATCACGCGGAGGAGAACCATTTTATGGATGTAAAAGGACGTGATCTGGTGACGGGACTGCCGGCTACCGTGAGGATCACCTCTCAGGATACGTTGGAAGCGTTTAAGGAGCCCCTTTCATCGATTCTGGACACGGTACACGGAGTCTTGGAGCGTACTCCTCCGGAATTGGCGGCCGATATTATGGATCGTGGAATCGTCATGACGGGCGGCGGCAGCATGCTGCACGGCATGGACAGGCTGATCCAGGAAAATATGGGGATCGACGCTTTCGTGGCGGAGGACGCCATCTCCTGTGTGGCGATCGGCACGGGGAAATATGTGGATTATATGACGCAGAGATATTAAGCGAAATGGGAGGCAATGATATGATTAAAAGGTTGTTTTCTTCGGAGTCCGTGACAGAAGGACATCCGGATAAGATTTGCGATCAGATCTCCGACGGGATTTTGGATGCGATCCTGGCTCAGGATCCCCAGGCGAGAGTCGCCTGTGAGACGGCGGTGACGACGGGGTTGGTTCTGGTCATGGGAGAAATCTCTACGAAGTGCTATGTGGATATTCCTAAGATTGCCCGAGAGACGATCCGGGCGATCGGATATGATCGGGCGAAGTTCGGTTTTGATTGCGATACCTGCGCGGTATTAACCGCTTTGGACGAACAGTCTCCGGATATCGCCATGGGGGTGGACGTTTCCATGGAAGCAAAGAACGGCGCGGAAGATTCCGAACTTGCCATCGGCGCGGGAGATCAGGGAATGATGTTTGGATACGCCTGCGACGACACGCCGGAACTGATGCCCATGCCTATTTCTTTGGCCCACCGGCTGACTCGCAGGCTGTCGGAAGTCAGAAAGAAAGGCATCTTGCCCTATCTGCGGCCGGACGGAAAGTCTCAGGTTACGGTGGAGTATGACGAGCAGGATCATCCGGTGCGGGTCGATACGGTGGTAATCTCCTCTCAGCACGGGGAAGAGGTGAAGCTTGAGACCCTGCGGGAGGATATCATACGGGAAGTCATCATGCCGGTGATCCCCAAGGAGATGCTGGATGAAAATACCAGATTCCTGATTAATCCCACGGGTCGTTTCGTGATCGGCGGACCCCAGGGAGATTCCGGCTTGACGGGGCGCAAGATTATCGTGGATACATATGGAGGATATGCCAGTCATGGCGGCGGAGCCTTTTCCGGAAAGGATCCTACAAAGGTGGACCGCAGCGCGGCTTACGCGGCGCGGTATGTGGCGAAGAACATCGTCGCGGCGGGCTTGGCCAGGAAGTGCGAGATCGAATTGGCATACGCGATCGGAGTAGCGGAGCCTGTCTCGATCCATGTGGATACGCACGGTACAGGTAAGATTGAGGATGAGAAGTTGGCGGAGCTGATTCAGGAGAACTTCGATCTGCGCCCGGCGGGAATCATCAAGGAACTCGATTTACGGCGTCCCATCTATAAACAGACGGCCGCTTACGGGCATTTTGGCAGGACGGATCTGGATCTGCCCTGGGAACGGACGGATAAGGCGGAGATTCTGCGCGGCGCCTTGTCGTAATTTAAGGAGCGGAGGCTGATGAAAGAGTCCAATTGTGTGGAAGGGCTGGTCACGGAGGTGATCTATGCCAATGAGAATAACGGATATAAGGTCTGCGAGGTGGAGCGGGAGGACGGAGAAACCGTGACCATCGTGGGAATCCTTCCGGATTTGCAGTCCGGGGAGTCGGTCCGCGCAGAGGGAATCTGGAAGCAGCACGCGGTGTACGGACCGCAGTTGGAAGTAAAGCAGTTTGAGAAGTTTATGCCCAAGACCCGAGAAGCCATCGAGCGCTATCTCGGGTCCGGCGCATTAAAGGGCGTAGGACCGGCTCTGGCGAAACGGATCGTGCAGACCTTCGGAGACGAGACCTTGGAGATCATGGGGCGGGAGCCGGAACGCCTGGCCCAGGTGCGAGGGATCAGCGCGAAAGGCGCCATAGAGTTGGGAGCGCAGTTCCAGGAGCAGACCTATCTAAGAGATACGATGATCTTCCTGCAGCAATACGGCATTACGCCCGCGTTGTCCATGAAGATTTATAAACAGTATAAAGAAAACACGATTACGGTCATGCGCACGAATCCGTACGCGTTGGCGGATCAGGTGCGGGGCATCGGGTTTCGCAGGGCGGATGCCATCGCGAGCCAAATGGGGATCGCGGAAGACGCGCCGGAGAGGATTCGGGCGGCGATGAAATACGCCCTGTCCGAGGCGGTGGGGGACGGACACGTATATTTATCCCTGGCGGAACTGGAGGATCGGGTAACCCAGTTGACGGGAATCGTGGGGCCGGATGTGGATAATATGAAGATCCAGCTTCTGCTGGACGGCCAGGTGACGGAGAAGGAAGTAGAGGGCCGCGCGGTACTGTATCTGACGCCCTTCTATCAGGCGGAGGCGCACACGGCGCTGAAGCTCGCGGAATTGGCGGCGGAAGAGGACGGAGAGCCGGATTCTCTGGAGGAGATCCTGGAAGAGGAAGAACGGAAGCATGGGATCCGGCTGGCCCAGCAGCAAAGAACCGCGATACAAGAGGCCATGGGGCACGGCGTTCTGATCATTACCGGCGGACCGGGAACAGGGAAAACGACGATTATCAATATTCTGCTGGATATCCTGGAAAAACGGGAAGAAGAATATTTGTTGGCGGCGCCGACGGGCAGGGCCGCGAAGAGGATGACCGAGGCCACGGGCAGAGAGGCCCAGACGATTCACAGGATGCTGGAGATCGACTTTCAGCCGGAGGAGAAGATATCCCAGACCTTTCAGCGCAATGAGGAAAATCCCTTAGAAGCCGACGTCTTGATCGTGGACGAGATGTCCATGGTGGACATTCTGTTGATGAACAGCCTTCTGAAGGCGGTGGTTCCGGGGACGAGGCTGATCTTAGTGGGGGATATGGATCAGCTCCCTTCGGTGGGAGCGGGAAACGTCCTGAAAGATCTGATCGATTCCGGATGTATACCGGTGGTGCGGCTGGATCAGATTTTTCGTCAGAGCGATACGAGCTGCATCGTGTCCAATGCACACCGCATTCTTCACGGGCAGTATCCTGTTTTTAACACGCCCGGCACGGATTTCTTCTTGATGAAAAGGAGGTCCCCGGAACAGGCTGCGCAGACCCTGGCGGAAGTGGTCAAATATCGCATGCCTAAGTATGCCAAATGCTCCCCGGTGGATGATATCCAGGTTTTAACTCCAATGAAAAAGAGCCCGCTGGGGGTGGAACAGCTGAACTTGCTATTGCAAAATACCCTGAATCCTCCATCCTCCGGTAAGAAAGAGATCGACTTCCGGCAGAGTAAACTGCGGGAGGGCGATAAGGTCATGCAGATCCGAAATAATTATAATGTGCCCTGGAAGGTGAAGAACGACTTCGGATATCCGCTGGATGAGGGCCAGGGGGTATTTAACGGGGATATCGGACGAGTGTTGAAGATCGATACCGCGGGAAAGACCGTTTGCGTGCGGTTTGACGACCGCCGCGAGGTGGAGTATGAATATTCGGCCTTAGAAGAACTGGAGTTGGCCTATGCCATCACGATTCATAAGTCCCAGGGGACGGAAAGTCCGATCATCGTCCTGCCCCTGTTGGGCGGGTCTCCCATGTTGTTCTGCCGCAACCTGCTATATACGGCGGTGACTCGCGCTAAGCGGATCGTGGTGATCATCGGGGATGAAGAGACGATTCGGAGAATGATAGACAACGATCGGCCGACGCTGCGAAACTCCGCTCTTGCGGAGCGCCTCAAGGCGGCTTTCGGAAAAAGTATTGAATATTTGGAAATAAAAGCTTGACTGTGAACCTACTTGATAGTTTATGATAAAGACATCAAAGGAAGGGAGGCGGGAGCATGGATGTTCGAGAGGTGGAGAGAAGTACGGGCCTTAGCAGGGCCAATATTCGATTCTATGAGAAGGAGGGACTGATCGAACCCAGACGCAGGGAGAACGGATACCGGGATTATTCGCCGGAGGATGTGAAGACGCTTCTGCGGGTCAAGCTGCTGCGCAGACTGATGATTTCCGTAGAAGAAATTCGGTCTTTGCAGGAGGCGAGGGAAGATCTGGGAGCGCTTCTGGATCGGAAGATGGAAGAACTGCGCAGGAAGCAGCAGGAGATCATGGCGGCGCAGCGCGTATGCGAGAGAATGCGGGAGGACGGCATGAGTTATGCCGGTTTGGAACCTGCTCGATACCTTCGCATGCTGGAGGCAGAAGAACAAAGAGGCGGCCAGTCGCTTTCGATTCGGAAGGAAGAGTATATCCTGGCGGTGGATCAGGAACACATGGAGGTGCATCCCTGTAAACGCCTGATGGCTAGAATATTCGATTTGGCCTTTTACGGCCTAGTGATCGACATTGTCTGGTACGGTATCCTTCGGGTGCATCCGGTGGAGAACCTCTTTCTGACACTGCTATCCACATATCTGTCGGTGCTGTTGGTATTTTTGATCGAGCCGGTCTGGCTTTCTCTTTGCGCCACGACTCCTGGGAAATGGCTCATGGGCGTTCGCGTTTATGCCGTGGAGGGAGGAAGGCTGTCACTTTCCGCGGCGCTGGCGCGGACGAAGGAGATGCTTGGCCGAGGGATGGGTTGGAACCTGCCGGGATATAATTTTTATCGATTATATAAGAGCTATCGGCAGTATGGACAGGATGCGACTCCCCTAGATTGGGATACGGATACGGAATATACATGGAAGGATCAGAAGGCTTATAGACCTTGGGTCAGCCTGGGGTTATGGTTGGCGGGCGGCCTTCTAAGCGCTCTTCTCATGTGGAACGCGCAGCTGCCGATTCATCGCGGAGCGTTGAACCTGGATGGCTTCGTAGAGAATTATAACGATTATATGCGATATCTATATCCGGGTTCCTTGTCCTATATGGACGAGTCGGGGCAGCTTCAGAAGCGGGAAGAGCCTGGAGCCGTGGTGATTGAGATTCTTGAGGTGAAAGAAGCTCCCGCATTTACGTATAGGGAATCGGAGGGTATCTTAGAGGAGATCACCTATACGGTGGAATATCAGAATGTGTTTTTGGTCGGCCGGGTGACGGCGGATATGCAGATATGCGCGTTTTCCTTCTTGGGCGCTCAAGAAGGGGCTTTGTGGCAGGGCGGGCTCGCCGAGATCCAGAAACTGATGGGGGCGGGTGAAAACTTTACCTTTGCCGGCGTAGAGGTGACTTTTGACTATGAGGCGGAAAACTGTCTGGAAATCGACGGCGGATACGCGGTGAACCGGGAAGATGAGCCCAGCAGCCTGCGGATCCGGATGTCTATGAGAAAGGAATAGAGAGTGCTGAGAGAACTGCTGTATCCTCCCAGGTGTCTTTTGTGCGGGCAGCTGGTGGGGTTGGGGAAGCGATTGCCTTTGTGTGCTAATTGTGATCCGGGGATCTATGTGCCCCGGGGAGACCGATGCCTCATATGCAGTCGGCCCGTGGAAACGGCGGGAGGCAGATGCGTAAGCTGCCGGCAGCAGGAGCGCAGGATACGAGGACGGGGAAGCTTCCTATATCAGGACGGGATGCGTCAGTCGGTCGAAGATTTTAAGTATAACGGTATGAAGGAATACGCCAAGGGGTATGCCCTGCTCATGGCTTATTATGATAAAGATTGGATCGAAGCAATAGAAAATCCTTTTTTCGTGCCGGTTCCCATCCATACAAAACGTCATCGGGAACGGGGATATAACCAAGCGGCCGAGTTGGCCCGCGCCTTGTCGAAGCGATTGGGGGCGCCTCTGTGGGAGGGCCTCATACGAATACGAAACACGAAACCTCTGCAGAAGATGAGTGCCGTACAGCGGGGGAAGAGTCTTGCGGGAGCCTTTCGGGTCGGAGAGGGGGAAATCCCCCCGAAGGGAACAGCCGTTTTGGTAGATGATATCTATACCTCCGGAAGTACGGTGGAGGCCTGCGCCGCGGCGCTATGGGAGGTGCGTCCGGAACAGGAGATCCGGTTCTGGTCCCTGACGATTCGAGCGTAAATGACAGGAATTTGAAAAAAACTATTGACTTTAAGAGCTCCTTGTGATAAAGTATTTAGGTAACACTTAGGAGCTCTTTTTTTTATGCCTGAAAGTAGAGCCTAATGCTTATGAAACAAAACAATGGAGGTGGAAGTTGTGCGTACAAAGATAACCTTGAAATGCACAGAGTGCAAACAGCGGAACTACAACACGACGAAGGACAAGAAAAAGCACCCCGACAGAATGGAGACGAAGAAGTATTGTCGTTTCTGTCAGCGCCACACAGTCCATAAGGAGACCAGATA
>CALWBZ010000084.1 GCA_944376225.1 uncultured Clostridia bacterium
TATCCCAGTATGCAGCGGGCCCTGGAGGAACTGGTCAAAAATAAGCTGACGGCGGTTCAGCGGATGGAGGTATCCCAGGGGCGGGTAGACCCGGATCGCATTTTGAGTTCTGTGCTGCAGATGGATATGGAAAATATCAAGCTGACGCTGGAACAGGTGAACGAAGAGACCTTCCGCAGAGCCACGCGGGCCATCCTGCGGGCCAGGAAGATATATATTTTAGGCGTGAGGAGCTGCTCGGTTCTGGCGAATTTCCTCAGCTTTTATCTGAATCTGATCTTTGAGAACGTCTATCCGGTGCTCACGAACAGCGCCAGCGAGACCTTTGAACAGATGCTGCAGGTTTCGGATCAGGACGTAGTCATCTGTATCAGCTTTCCCAGGTATTCCAAGAGAACCGTCCGGGCGGCGGAGTTTGCCAAGTCCCGGGGGGCAGAAGTGGTTTCGATTACCGACAGCGACATGTCTCCCTTAGTCAGCGTTTCCGACTATGTGCTGATGGCCCAGAGCGACATGGTATCTTTCGTGGATTCCCTGGTGGCGCCCCTGAGCCTGATTAACGCCCTGATCCTGGCCCTTTCTTCTGCCAGGAGGGACGAGATCGCTAAGTCCTTGGAGACGCTGGAGCAGATTTGGAAGGAATATGATGTGTATGACGGGAACACCCAGGAGGGAGCCGTGTATGGCACGCCCTTACCGTGATCGGCCCGTCGTGGTCATAGGCGCTGGAGCGGCGGGGATGATGGCCGCGTTCTGCGCGGCGGAGTCCGGGGCGGAAGTGCTGCTTTTAGAGAAGAACAGCCGTCCGGGCCGCAAGATCGGCATTACCGGGAAGGGCCGCTGCAATGTGACCAATGCCGCGCCGTTACCGGAGTTTATGGATCAGGTCGTATCGAATCCCCGGTTTTTGTATTCCGCCTTTAACGGTTTTTTCAATCAGGATCTTATGAGCCTGTTAGAAAGCCGGGGCGTTCCCTTGAAGATCGAGCGGGGGGAGAGGGTCTTTCCCGTATCGGATAAGGCGCGGGACATTGTGGACGCGCTGACAGGTCTGCTGCGCCACCCGAGGATTCGTCTTCGCACGGGGGTGGCCGCGGAGGAGATCCTACCCGTGGAAGAGGGCTGGCGGGTTAAAGCCGGGGAGGAGAGTTTCTTGGGCAGGGTGGTCATCATCGCCACGGGAGGAGCCAGTTATCCCACTACCGGGTCCACCGGGGACGGTTATAACATGGCGAAGACTCTTGGTCATAGGATTCTGCCCTTACGGCCGGGGCTGATTCCGTTCACGAGCGATACCCCCTGGGTGAAAGAACTTAAGGGATTGTCTTTGAAAAACGTGGAGATTCGCGTCAAGACTCAGGCGGGCAAGGAGATCGCGCGGGAATTCGGAGAGATGCTCTTTACCCATTTCGGCGTGAGCGGCCCCATTATCTTAAGCGCCTCAAGCCTTGTGCAGCAGGCGCTTAGAAAACAGGATTTATCCTGGAAAGAGGCGGGGCTCACCCTTCATCTGAATCTCAAACCCGCCTTAAGCCCGGAACAGCTTGACCGGCGGCTTCTGCGGGACTTCGAGCAGTATCGGGAGCGCGTGATGGAGCATGCCATGAAGGATCTTCTGCCGAGACGGCTGATCCCGGTGGTGCTTAAGGAGGCGGGGGTTTCGGGCGAGATCAGGGCGCGGGATCTGGGAAAGGCACGGCGTCTGGAGATAGGAAGGCGGCTGCAGGATCTTGAGATCCGCGTCACCGGAACCAGGCCCTTAGAAGAAGCGATTATCACCATGGGCGGCGTCGAGACGACCCAGGTGAATCCGCAGACGATGGAATCCAAAAAACATCCGGGACTCTATTTTGCAGGAGAGATCTTGGATGTGGACGCCCTGACGGGAGGGTTTAACCTGCAGATCGCCTTTTCCACAGGGGCGGCGGCAGGCAGGGCGTCGGCTCAAACAGGAAGGTGGGAGTGAAATGTTTGCGATTGCGTTAGACGGTCCGGCGGGAGCCGGCAAGAGTACCGTGGCCAAGATGGCGGCCACAAGGCTCGGCATGCATTATGTGGATACGGGGGCGATGTATCGGACCCTGGCCTATGATATGCTGCGGCGGCATGTGGACATCGGACGGGAGGACGAGGTGGCGCGCGCGCTGGAACAGATCCGGATCCGGATCGTCTATGACGAGAATGTGCAGCGGATGTTCCTCGGGGAGGAAGAGGTGACGGATCGGATCCGAACGCCCCAAGTGGGAGAGGCGACCAGTACGATCGCGGTTTACCGGGCCGTTCGGGATAAGCTCCTCGCGCTGCAGCGGGATCTGGCCAAGGAGTATGAGGTGATCATGGACGGCAGGGATATCGGCACGACGATTCTGCCGGACGCGCCCTTAAAGGTCTATCTTACCGCCGACGCTAAGCAGCGGGGAAGGCGGCGCTTCTTGGAATTGGAAGAAAAAGAACCGGGGAAGCATACTTTAGAAGAGACGATTCAGGCCATTAAAGATCGGGACGAGCGGGATATGAACCGGGAGATCGCTCCCTTACGAAAAGCCGCCGACGCCATCGTCTTGGATACCACCCATATGACGGCCCAGCAGGCCGCCGACGCTCTGGTACAGATGGCTCAGGAGGCGCGCGGGCGATGAAGATCCGTGTCGCCGAGACGGCGGGGTTTTGCTTCGGCGTCCGCAATGCCCTGGGGATTACCGAGAAGGAGCTTGCGGAGCATCCCGGAGAGCCCTTATGTACTTACGGGCCCTTGATCCATAATCAGGATGTGATCAAGACGCTGGAGGAGAAGGGAGCGCGGGTGATCCGTTCTCCCCAGGAGGCGCGGCCGGGGGAACGGGTGGTCATCCGGGCCCACGGTATCGGCAAGGGCGTATATGAAGAACTCAGGCAGAGGGGAGTCGTCCTCATCGACGCGACTTGTCCTTTTGTGAAAAAGATCCATCGGATCGTGGAGGAGCATTCCGCCGCGGGAGAGGCGATTCTGATCCTGGGGAATCCCGAGCATCCGGAAGTACAGGGAATCGTGGGCTGGAGCAGCCGGCCCTGCATGATCATGGAAGGACCCGATGATCCGATCCCGGAGTATTTACAGGATCACCCCGCCGATAGATGTTGTCTGGTGGCTCAGACAACATTTCACCAAGAAAATTTTCAAAAAATTGTTGAGAAATTTTCGAAACAGGAGTATAATCTATGTGTATGTCCTACGATATGCAGTGCCACAGCGGAGCATCAGCAGGAAGCTGTTACACTGGCCGGGGAGGTCGATTTTATGATCGTCCTTGGCGGGATGCACAGTTCTAATACACGTAAACTGTATGATATTTGCAGGGAACGGTGTCCTCATACCTGTCACGTAGAGAATGCGGCCGGGCTTTTGGAGTTCCTCCGGAAGAACGAGCCAATCTGGGAGCTCTTTACGAGCGGAAAATTCCAACATGTTGGAATCACGGCCGGAGCTTCCACACCTAATTATATTATACAGGAGGTTGTACAAGCAATGAGCGAGATGAATACGTTTGAAGAGATGCTGAATGAGAGCTTTAAGGGAGTCCATTCTGGCGATATTGTGAAAGGAACTGTAGTCAGCGTAACAGATAATGAGATTGTCCTGAATATCGGTTACAAGTCCGACGCTCTGATGAACAAGGAAGAGTATTCCGCCGATCCCAGCGTTGTCCTGACCGAGGAGGTCAAGGTGGACGACGAGCTGGAAGTGATGGTGGCGAAGGTAGGCGATTCGGATATCTTGGTGAGCCGCAAGCGCCTTCTGCAGAATCAGGCTTATAAGGAGTTGGAAGAGGCTCTGGAGAACCGTACGGTGCTGACCGGTAAGGTGGCCGAGGCTTTCGAGAACGGCGCGGTGATTTTCTACCAGAACAATCGCGTCTTCATTCCCGCCTCTCTTCTGGACATCCATAAGATCGATCCCAAGTCTCTGTTGGGCGAGGAAGTTTCCTTCCGCATCATCCGTATGCAGAAGAAGCGCGGCCGTATCATGGGAGACCGCCGCAGCGTCATGTTCGATGAGCGCAACGCCAAGCGGGAAGAGACCCTGAAGAAGCTGGAAGTAGGCGCCCGCATGACCGGTACCGTCAAGAACCTGACCAACTATTGTGCCTTTGTGGATCTGGGCGGCATCGACGGGATGCTTCATGTCACCGAGATGAGCTGGAGCCCGGTACGCAATCCCAACCAGGTACTGAAGGTTGGAGATACCGTACAGGTCATGGTGAAAGCCTTCGATCCGGAAACCAGGAGAATTTCCCTTTCCGCGAAGCTGCCGGAGAACAATCCTTGGAACAACGTGGATGAGAAGTATCCGGTGGGCTCGGTTGTAGAAGGCAAGGTGGTACGGTTCGCCGATTTCGGAGCCTTTGTCTCTCTGGAGCGCGGCGTGGACGGTCTGATCCACATTTCTCAGCTGTCCAACAAGTTCGTCAAGAACCCCGCCGATATCCTGGAGCTGGGCCAGGTCGTTAAGGTCAAGGTGATTGATCTCAACATGGAGCAGAAGCGTATCAGCCTGAGCCTGCGGGATGTGAAGGACGAGGAGGAAGAGGTTCAGGAGACTGAGCTTGTCGAAGACGATTCTCAGCAGGAAGAAGAATAAAATAGACAGACAATCGCACAGCGCGTTCACATATCGAACGCGCTGTTGATTTATAAGGGGTCAACATATCATGAATACAGATACATTGTTGTTTTCGAATAAGGATCTGCGCCGCCTGATCATACCGTTGATCATCGAGCAGACGCTGTCGATCACCATCGGCATGGCGGATTCCATGATGGTCAGTAATGTGGGAGAAGCCGCCATCTCGGGCATCAACCTGGTGGATTCTATCAACAACCTGCTGATCGGAATCTTTTCCGCCCTGGCGACGGGAGGAACCGTCATCGTCTCGCAGTATCTGGGACGCAGAGAGCGGGATCATGCCAACTAGGCCGCCAAGCAGCTTCTTCTGGCCGTCGCGGTCATCTCATTACTGATCATGGGGATTACCATCGTAGGGAATAGGGGCATCCTGCAGCTGGTCTATTCCAGCATCGACGCGGAGGTCATGGATAACGCGATGACTTATTTTTTCCTGTCCGCCCTGTCCTATCCCTTTCTGGCGGTGTATAACAGCGGCGCCGCGCTGTTTCGCTCCCAGGGCAACTCGAAGGTCTCCATGTATACGGCCTTTATTGTCAATGTCATTAATGTAGTATTTAACGCCCTTTTCATCTATGGTTTTAACTGGGGAGTAGCCGGCGCGGGCATCGCGTCGTTGATCGCCAGGGCCACGGCCGCGGTGGTGGTCATGGTCTTACTGCGCAACGAGCAGAACCCGATCTATGTCCGCCAGCTGCACCGCATTCGGCCTCATTTTCAGACGATCCGGAGGATCCTCCATATCGGCGTTCCCACCGGTCTCGAAAACGGAATTTTTCAGATCGGCAAGATTCTGGTGGCGACCCAAGTTGCGGGCTTCGGCACCGCCGCGATCGCGGCTAACGCGGTGGCCTCCAGCATGGCCGGCTTTCAGTGCATCCCCGGTAACGGGATCAGCCTGGCGATCATCACCGTAGTGGGGCAATGTGTGGGAGCCGATCGTTACGACGAGGCGCGCTATTATGTGAAAAAGCTTTTTAAGTACAGCTATCTGATCCTCATCGGACTGAACCTGATCATGTTCGCCGCCTATCCGTTGATTTTGGGGCTTTATAATCTGCAGTCGGAAACGGAGGCCGTGGCCTGGAATCTCTGTATTGCCCACGGTATTGGGGCCTGCACGCTTTGGGCAATGTCCTTCTCTCTGCCCAATGTCCTGCGGGCGGCGGGAGACGTGCGCTACACCATGATCGTCTCTGTCGTGTCCATGTGGGTCTTTCGGATCATGCTTTGTATGGGCTTCAGCTATTTCACGGATCTAGGCATATACGGCGTTTGGATCGCCATGTTCGCGGACTGGGCTTGCCGTTCTACATGCTTCATATGGCGGTATCGCTCCAACCGCTGGCAGGGAAAAAGAGCAATCGAATAGGGAGGTTATTGTTTCAATGGAACCACGAGAATATATCGTAGAACAAATCGACGGGGACTACGGCCATCTGCGGCGGATTGACGTAAAAGAGGAAGATACGATGCTGGTAGCCCGGGCGCTCCTTCCCCAGGAGATCTATGAGGGCTGCCGCCTGGTCTTCGAGAATCTGGAATATCGCATGCAGTAGGTTTTAAGGGAGGGAATGATGAAAAATATATTAGTTATTTTAGGCGGGGGACGTCCTCATGGAAACACGAGACAACTGGCGGAATCCTTTATGCAGGGCGCCCGGGAAGCCGGTCACAGCGTTCGCCTTGTTTCCCTGAATCAGACTCAGGTAAACGGTTGTCTGGGTTGCATTGCCTGCCGTTTCGGAAAGCCGTGCGTACAGAAGGATGATTTCATGTCCATTGTTCCCGCCATCCAGGAGGCCGATCTGCTCGTACTGGCTTCTCCGTTATACTTCTGGACTCTGTCGGCCAAGCTTAAAGCCTTTATCGAGCGTTTTTACTGTCTGGCGGAACCGGACGACGCGCCGCCCCTGGGACGATACGAGAAATATCCGCAAAAGGATTGCGCGCTTTTGATGACCGCCGCCGACGAGTATTTCTGGACCTTTGAACAGGCGGTATCTTATTATCGATTCACCCTGATTCGCTATATCGGTTTTCGCGACAAGGGCATGCTCCTGGCAGGAGGCTGCGGAGATACCAACGGAAAGCCGCAGATTCATACGACGAAGCACCTGGACGACGCCTACCGTTTCGGAAAAAACATCTATCGGGAAGAGGATGAGGGATGTATGATTTAATTTTGGAGGCGCTATCGTAAGCATATTGGGATGTATTTGTTTCTAATATGGATATTGTCCCGGAACAGCTGGACGGAGAAAAACTGATTGCTATGGTTTCTGAACTTTCACGCTCGCGTGAAGAGCGTGAACTGTTAGGAAGAGAGGCTGCCGCCGGCGATAAATCTTCGCTGGAAAGTTTTGTAAATTCATATATTCCAATGATAGTCGGGGTCATGAAAAAATATGCGCCGCGTGCTGGTTATCATCGAGATATTCTCATGAATTGTGTTGAGAAAATTCTTGAAAAGATTATCAATACCTTGTATCTAGATCATCTAGAATATAATACAAGTCACTATATTAGCTGGATGGTAAAGAATGAAGTGACCCATTATATTGCCGCCCAGAACAGTATTCCTAAAGAAAATCCGAGGGAAGAAGTGCAGGAAGAACGCAAAAATTGCACTTTAGAAGAAATGTTGGAAAAAGTCAGCATAGTTTATTCTGACGAAAAACGGGCAGGCTTGGTCAAGGATTTACTCCATGCGTGTAGAAACGAAAGAGAACAGCAGCTGTTTAGCTATAGGTTTGGTTTGGAAGACGGTGTTCCTAAGACACTTCAGGAGGCTGCCGATCAATTTGGAATCAGTATAGAACGAGCTAGACAGATAGAGAGTATGGCCATGAGAAGAATCTGGGGCCATATTAGGAGACGCAAGGTTCTTTCAGATTATTTAGAGGATTAATTAAGAAAATAGAAGTTTTAGAGGGATGGGTACTTTTATCTGCTACGGAAGCAGCTTGAAAAGTCCTGGAAAAGCCCTAGAAAAGCCAGTAAAATCAATGGTTTTATGGAGCGAAAAGGCGTTTGCTACACCACTACTACACCATTTTTGAAAGAGCCTTGAAATGACAGGAAAAGCAAGTTATTATAGAAACGGGGGTTCCATCTCAACATGGAGTCCGGCTTCCTTATGTAATAGTCTCATTTCATGATATAATATGAATATATTTCCAATAACATATGAGGTGTAATTTTATGAAATTTAATTCAGTAACAATAAAAAACTTTAGGAATTTTGAAGATATATCAATAGACTTAACCAATAAGAATGTTCTTTTTGGCATGAATGATGTTGGAAAAACAAATTTTTTGTATGCACTAAGGTATGTTTTTGATAAAGATATTAGAAAGCAGAATTTCTTTAATACCGACTATTATAAAAAGAAAATTGACATATCAATAGAAATTGTTGTTGCAATCGATATCAGTGATACGGAGAACGAAGATAGCCAAAAGTTGCGTGCAAAATTAAAAGGTGCTATTCTTTCAGACCAGGATATAGTATATATCAAAGTAAAAGCTGATTATGATGAAAAAGAAATGATTGGTGTTCCGGTTTTATACTGGGGTGGGGATCTTGAAGATTTAGAGGAAATGAAAGTTCACGGTACATTCTTTGAGATTGATTATGTTTTTAATATGATTTACATTGATGCATATGTTGATTTATATACGTTATTCAAGAAGAATGCCAGCAAGTTGCTTGTTAATGATAAAGATCAGGACAAAGATATTTTAGACAATATTCGTATGACTTGTGATGAATTAAATGCTCAAATATCAGGTCTATCTGGCATAAGGGCATTTGAGGAGAAGATTGCACCAGAATATAAAAAGTATAGACATGATGATATATCTGTATCTGTAAAATCAGAAATAGCTGTAAAAGGATTATATTCAAATATTGTTCCTTACATAAAACAGGGTACGGATGATTCCTTATATCCAACTTCTGGTGAGGGACGTAAAAAACTGTTGGTGTATGCTATTTTTGATTTGCTTTCTCAAGAGGAAGAAGAAAAGAAAATAAACATCTTTTTAATTGAGGAACCCGAAAATCATCTGCATCGTTCTATGCAGATAGCACTATCTCACATTTTATTTCTTGATGACAAATATCAATATTTGTTTATGACAACCCATTCGCCATATGTGTTGGCTGAGATGGATCAGGTAAATCTGGTTCGCATATACAATGAAGACAAAGTTGTGAGCAGAAGCGTTCTTTATACAGTACCTACTAAGTTTAAAAGCCAACGAAAGATGTTAAATAGAGGATTGGTAGAAGCTATTTTTGCAGATAAGGTATTGCTTGTTGAGGGATCTTCTGAAAATGTTTTATTTGGGAAAGTACTGTCAGAAATAAATCCATTTTATGAAGCTGATGGCATTTATATACTTCCAGTAGGTGGATTTGGATTTAAACCATATTATGAAACATTGGATGCGTTACAAATTGACAATATCATTAAAACAGATAACGATCTAAGAAAGATAAAGGATAAAGAAGAATATAGCGTATTAGGTTTTTCGAGATTAAATAACTATATCGGAGAGAAAATCCTTCCAGACACACCTATTAGTGAAAGCGGCGTTGAAGCAAAACGAAAATTATATGATAATAATCGAGAAAAACTTGATGAAATCAGAGCTGAATACTCACTATATTTATCGAGATGTAGTTTGGAGGAAGATCTGGATGAGGTTATTCACGATCAAATGATTATGTATCTTCCAAATGCAGATGGAGATCCAATTGGATATTTGCAAGATGCCAAGAATAATCATATGGTTGAACTTGTTGAAAAACTTACTGCTGAGGATTGCAAATGTATTTATGAGCATTATAATTTTGCTTGTTTAAAGGAGGTAATGCCGTAATGTTATCTTCAATACAAAAAGAAATTGTTGAAGAATCAGGTAATATGATTGTAAGAGCGAGTGCCGGCACAGGGAAGACGCATACCATGGTGTCTAAAATTGTGTATGATATTGAACAGCAGCATACGCATAAGGTGGTTGCAGCAATTACCTTTACAATTAAGGCTGCCAATGAGATTAAAGAACGTCTGACAATAGATACAACTAGTCATTTCATTGGAACGAATAATAGTTTTGCTATTGAAGAAATTATCAAACCTTTTATGAAAGATGTATTTGGAATGGAATATAAGTTGGATATGAGTACGGATTATTCTACAAAAGTCAATACATTTGCAGAAGGATTAGCCAAAATAAAGAATGAACAGATTTTATGTTCGTATGAAAATAGTAAAGAAAATTTTATATTTCAGCTTGCCTTAGATATTTTGAAAAAATCTAAATCATGTCAATTGTATTTACAAGCAAAATATTTCAAGATTTATGTGGACGAATATCAGGACTGCGACAAGGATATGCATGCTCTTTTTATGTATATCTGTGAGATATTACGAATAGATACGTTCGTTGTGGGGGATGAAAAACAATCGATTTATATGTGGCGTGGGGCATATCCAAAAGCGTTCATGAGTATTTGGGATAGACCAGATTTTTCAAAAAAGTTTATGAGAGATAATTTTCGTTCTTGCCAGCAAATACAAAATTATTCAAACTTATTGTGTAATGAAACTCGAGATTTATATAAGCCAGTAGATGATTTATCTTCTGTAATAATTGTATGCGCTACAGCAGATAATTGGGTATCTTCAATTGTCCCTTATTTAGACGATGAAAAGAAATGTGCGTTATTAAGATACAGCAATGTAAATGCTGAGGCGGGAGCAAATGAACTGACAGGTGGTGATATTGAATTTACATATGTACCTCAAACGCCTATTGCTGATATAACTACAGAGACAGCGTGGTTATACAATGCTGTTGCAAAATTCTTTATTCTGTCGAAGTATTCAGCTTTTGACTTTAGAGATGAAATTCCTAATGAAGTAGTTGGAAATAAGAGAGTCTTGAATTATATTAAAAACGCATTCAGTATTTTAGATGAATGTATAAAACAAGAAGATGCGGTAGGTTTTGAAAAACAAATCGTATTAATGGCTAATTACTTAGGGTACGAGACGAAGGCTGATCATTGCGAGCGATTATATAGAACAATTTATGATAAACGTTATCATTCTGCGTTTAAGATTGATGATTTGAAACGTATTGCTATCACATTTCATTCTTCAAAGGGATTGGAATTTGAACAGATAATTATGTTTGTGTCAGATTACAGGTTGTCAAGTGAGCAGGACATATATAATCACTATGTTGCAGTTACACGAGCAAAATCTAAATTGATTATGGTGTATATCAATGAGGATTGGAATGCAAGGCAGTTTGCAAAAAATATAAATAAGATTTTAGCTGAATCAAATTTAAAAATGAGTAATATAGCAACTGTCATGAATTGTTTGTGTTGTAACTAATTACTATAGACGGCAACTTACTATTCCAAAAATATCGGGGGGATAGGGTTTGTCTAAAAAAGTGTGTAAGTATATTTTCTGACAATTCAGCCATTACCCGCTTGATTACCTTGTCTTAAATCCCGAAAATGCAGTCAAATCAAGGTTTGAAGGCTTATGAAGGGATATAAGAGATATAAGAGATATGATAAAAATACTATTTATCTGTCACGGCAATAAACGAGGAAAAGTTAAAATTACATGTAGTGTCATTAGAGTTGGCTGCGGTACTTCGAGGATGGCGGTAAAAGGGCGAGCTTAATCATAATTTTTGATTAGGCTCGCCCTTTTATTATTTGAAGGGTAGAAATTGATCGAGAAACACCCTGCGGTCTTCTCCCGTACAGCGGGGAATCCAATTTTTTAACTCCTCTAACTCATAGTAATACAGTTTTTCTTTATAATCTCTCTGAAAAGGATGCAGCCCCTGCCAGGAGGCCGGCTTCGGTACAGGAAGAAACACTCCT
>CALWBZ010000085.1 GCA_944376225.1 uncultured Clostridia bacterium
CTTCGGCCGCCAGTGCATGGTGCTGAGCATGCAGGTGAAGAAGGTAACGCCCACGGAGAAGATCCCCAGCGGTTACGAGATCGCTATCGACGGCGCCAGGGTCTTTACCGGCATGGACGCCGTGGAATGGGCGAAACGGGGGGAGAGCCTGGGCGCCGGAGAAATCTGCGTCAATTCCATCGACTGCGACGGTACCCACGGGGGGTATGACCTTGAGATCACGGGCAAGATCGCGGAGGCGGTGAACATCCCGGTGATCGCCTCTGGCGGCGCGGGAAAGCCGGAGCATCTGGCGGAGGTCTTTACCCGGACGGGCGCCAGCGCCGGCATCATCAGCTCCATGCTGTACTCCCCCCGCATCGAACGTAATTACACGGTGCAGGAGATCAAGGAGAGCCTTTCCGCCTATGATATTCCCCTGCGGCCCTATAGGAGGGCGCGATGACTTTCGACGAATTAAAGACCAACGAGGCGGGGCTGATCCCGGTGATCGTCCAATCGGCGCAGGACCGTCAGGTGCTGATGCAGGCCTGGATGAACCGTCAGGCTTTTGAGGACACGATGGAAAGCGGCCTGATGCATTATTACAGCCGCAGCCGTAAGTCCCAGTGGCTGAAGGGGGAGACGTCGGGACATTATCAGAAAGTGCGGGAGATTTACGCGGACTGCGATCAGGACTGTCTGCTGGCCCTGGTGGAGCAGACCGGCGCCGCCTGCCATACGGGCAGCTACAGCTGTTTCTTCCGAAAGATCCTATGAGGCGTTTTCGAAAAAAGCATTGACAACCGCCGGCGGAGCGGGTATAATGAATCCATTCATAGCATTTGTCAAAGGCTAGGAAGAGAAGAAGTAGTCCGCGAGGCGCTTTACAGAGAGTACCCGGCAGGTGAGAGGGGCAAAGAGGGCGGCGGGCGAATACGTCTCGGAGGCTCGCACCGAAATCACAGTAGGCTGCGACGGAACCTGCACTCGTTATCGTGCTAGAGTATCACGAAAACGCTGTACTCGATAAGGCGAGCGGCGCGAGCCGTTCGTAAACAAAGGTGGTAACACGGAGCATCGGGCTCTCGTCCTTTATAGGACGAGAGCCTTTTTATCGTCCTGGGAGAGCCTTCCTGACAGGCCCGGACAAAACTATGAGAATTCATGAGACGAGGAGGAATCTTCATGGAAAGAGAAGACGTATTGCAGGAAGTGTACGAGGTCGTGATGGACCGGAAGAAGAATCCGGTGGAAGGCTCTTATACGAACTATCTGTTTGACCGGGGCCTGGATAAGATCCTGAAGAAGGTGGGAGAGGAATGCACCGAGGTCATCATCGGCGGCAAGAACGAGGGCAAGGACGAGGTGATCTACGAGATTTCCGATCTCCTTTACCATCTGACGGTGCTGATGGCGGAGAAGGGCGCGACCTGGCAGGAGATCTATGACGAGCTGAAAAAGCGTCACGGACAGAAGCAGCTGGAGAGAAAGTACAAATCCTGAGGTGAATCCAATGATGATACGCAAACGCGGCATTCCCCGGCTTTTATCGGGGAATGTACTGATTGTAGGACTGGGGCTGATGGGGGGATCCATCGTGCGGTCGCTGAAAGAATACTCCGACGAGATCCGGATCCGCGCCGTGGACATCCGTCCGGAGCCCATCCGGCGGGCGCTTAAGGATCGGATGATCGAAGACGGGGCGGTAGAACCCGAGGAGCCGGAAAAGACGGAGGCCCTCCTTCGCGAGAGCCGTTTCGTGGTGCTGGCCATGTATCCCGCCGGGATGATGCGCTTTCTCGTGGAACACGCCGGGGCCCTTACGCCCGGTACGGTGGTGATGGATATCTGCGGGCTGAAGGGGGCCTTCGTGGAAGAGGCCCAGCGTCTCATGCCGGAGGGCGTGGAATTTATCGGCGCTCACCCCATGGCCGGCCGGGAAAAGGTGGGGTACGAGAACGGGGACGGAGAGATGTTCCTGGGCGCTTCTTTCATCTTGACGCCCACCGAGAAGAACACGCCGGAGACGGTGAAATCCATGTATGATCTGGCGAGGGTTCTGGGATTCGGCCGGGTGCGGGAGGTGGATCCCATGGAGCACGACGAGCTGATCGCCTACACCAGCCACCTGCCCCATGTGCTGGCTTCCGTGCTGATGCAGGCATGGCATGGGAGTGACGACGTGAAGGCCTTTTCCGGCGGGAGTTTTCGGGATGTGACCCGCATCGCCGACATCAACGAGAGCCTTTGGACGGAACTCTTCATGATGAACTCCCAGGCGTTGACCGAATCCCTTCACGACTTCATGCTGTCCCTGGGAGAATTCACCTCCTTGATGGAGGCCGAGGACCGGGAGGGCTTAAGGGACTTCCTGAAGCGTTCCGGGGATCGCAAACGAGAATGGAACAAAGAAGCTTCCCGTTCGGAGCTGGGAGGCGTCTATGGAAAATAAAACCGTGATCCCTTCGGTCTTATCCGGCAGTCTGAGGATTCCCGCCTCCAAGAGCATCGCCCATCGGGCCGTGATCTGCGCTTCTCTTGCCTCCGGGACTTCCAGGATCCGGGGCATCGATCTGTCCCAGGACATTCGGGCGACGATGGAGTGCATGCGGAGCCTGGGGGCGCGGATGACCTGGGAAGGGGAAGAACTGGTGGTGAAGGGGATCGAGGGGAGCATCGAAAAGGCGAATCTTTTCTGCGGTGAATCCGGCTCCACCCTGCGCTTTCTGATCCCGGTCGCGGCGGCCCTGGGCGTTTCGGCCCGGTTTACGGGGGCGGGAAGGCTTGGGGAGCGCCCCCTTTCGGTCTATGAAGACACGCTGCTAAGCCGCGGCGTCACATGGCGGCGAGAGGAGGGGGGATGGCTCCCCCTCTCCATCGAGGGACGCCTCCTGCCCGGAGAATTCCGGGTGCGGGGAGACGTCAGTTCCCAGTTTATTACGGGGCTCCTTCTGGCGCTGCCCCTTCTGAAAGAAGATTCGGAGATTATCTTGACCACGCCCCTGGAATCGGAGCCCTATGTCACGCTGACCCTAGCGGCCATGGACGCCTTTGGCGTCCGGGCGGAGCGGACGGCTTTTGGGTACCGTATTCCCGGCGGGCAGCGGTATATTCCGGCGGAATATGCCGTGGAAGGGGACTACTCTCAGGCGGCCTTTATCCTGGCCGCGGGGGCCCTCTCCGCCGGAGCGGAGGGCGTTTGTCTTACGGGACTTCGTAAGGATTCCCTGCAGGGAGACCGGGCGATCCTTACGATCCTGGAGCAAATGGGGGTTCCCCTACGGTGGCAGGGGGAGGCTCTGTGGGTGAAGCGGGCAAAGGAGATCGAGAACATCACGGTGAGCGCCTCCCAGTGTCCGGATCTGATGCCGGTGGTGGCGGCTTTGGGCTGCTGCGGCCGGGGAGAGATGCATGTGCAAGACGGGGCGCGTCTGCGCATTAAAGAGAGCGACCGCCTGCGGGCCATCTGCCGGGAGTATGGCAGGATCGGGGCCAGTATCACGGAATCCTGGGACTCCCTTAAGATCGAGGGATGCCCCGGGGGGTACCGGGGCGGCACGGCGGAAAGCGAGAACGACCATCGTATGGCCATGTCCCTGGCGGTGCTGGCCCAGCACACCCGGGAAGGGATCAGGATCCTGGGGGCGAACAGCGTGAACAAATCCTGGCCGTCTTTCTGGACGGATTTTAAGGGGATCGGAGGAAACTATGAGTAACGTATACGGACAGAACATCAAGGTGTCCATCTTCGGAGAATCCCACGGAAAGGGGATCGGCGTGGTGATCGACGGCCTGGAGCCGGGGCTTCTGATCGATATGGAAGAGGTGCGCCGCCAGATGGCAAGGCGCGCCCCGGGACAGAAGCTGGGCACCCCCCGCAAGGAGGCGGATCAGGTGGAAATCCTGAGCGGCCTGTGGGAGGACAGGACCTGCGGAACGCCGATATGCGGCATCATCTACAACCAGAATACCCGCTCCCAGGATTACGAGCGGACGAAGCGCCTTCTGAGACCCTCCCACGCGGATTATACCGGGCATGTGAAGTATAAGGGCTTCGAGGATTACCGGGGAGGCGGCCATTTTTCCGGGCGGATCACCGCCCCGTTAGTGTTCGCGGGGGCGCTGTGCCGACAGGCCCTAGAACAGCGGGGCGTCGTGATCGGGAGCCATATCACCAGGCTCTATGACGTGACGGAACCGCGGTTTACCGGGGAGACGCTAAAGGAGGAGACGCTGAGAGAACTGGGGAAGGAGACGGTTCCCGTGCTGACGAAGGATCACGCGGACACGATCGCCCTGCGGATCGAGGCGGCCAGGATGGAACAAAACTCCCTGGGAGGCATCGTGGAGACGGCCCTGCTGGGAGTTCCCGCGGGGTTGGGGGATCCTTTCTTCGACTCCTTGGAGAGCCGGCTGGCTCAGATCCTTTTTTCCGTACCCGCGGTGAAGGGAGTGTCCTTCGGCATCGGATCGGATTTCGCCCTCATGACGGGCGCCGAGGCCAATGATCCTTATACGGTGGAAGAAGGGCGGATCCGTACCGTAACCAACCATAACGGCGGGATCTTAGGCGGCATTACCAACGGGATGCCCATCACTTTTGAGACCGTCATCAAGCCGACTCCCTCCATCTCGAGGCCCCAGCAGTCGGTGGATCTCGTGACAAAACAAAGGGAGACGCTTACGATCGTAGGACGGCACGACCCCTGCATCGTGCCCCGGGCGGTTCCCGTGCTGGAGGCGGCCGCGGCGATCGCCGTGTATGACGCCTGGAAAGGAGCGAAGGAATAATGGCAGTGGATTTACAGGAATCCCGGAAGAAGATTAACGCCATCGACGGACAGATCGCCCGTCTGTTTGAGGAACGGATGCAGGTTTCCACGGACGTGGCGCGGTATAAGATGGAGACGGGCAAACCGATCTTCGATCCGGACAGGGAAAAGCAGGTCATCAGTCGGATCAAAGAACGCTTTCCCTATCGGGACGAGGAATTTCATGCGGCCCTGGAGGTGTTGTTTCAGACCATCATGGACCTGGGCAAGGAACATCAGAAACGGGAGATGGCCAGGATCGGCGAGCCGAAGGTGGCCTATTTCGGCTTGCCCGGCGCCTTTACCCATGAGGCCATGGAGCAGTTTTTCGGCGTTCACGCGGACGCCGACCATTATCTTTCCTGCCAGGAGGTCTTTGAGGCCGTAGAGGAAGGGAAGGTGCGCTACGGCGTTGTGCCCATCGAAAACTCCACTACGGGCATCATACAGGACGCTTACGATTGCCTGAGCCGTTTTTCCCTGTATATCGTCCGGGAGGGCGTCGTACCCATTACCCAAAACCTTTTGGGCATCCCCGGGGCCTCCCTGGAGGAGATCCGGGAGGTATATTCCCATGCCCAGGGCTTTGCCCAGTCAGAGCGGTTCTTCAGCCAACACCCGGACTGGAATCTGATCACATTTTTTAATACCGCCAAGGGGGCGGAGCATGTGGCCGGGGCGAAGGATCGGAGCAAGGCTTGCGTGGCCAGCCTGAAGGCTGCCGAGATCTACGGTCTTGAGGTGCTCGCGAAGGGGATTCAGGATAACGATCGGAATATCACCCGGTTTATCGTGGTGTCCAAACTCATGGAGACGGGGCCCGAGGCGGATAAGATCAGCCTGTATCTGAAGGTGTCCCATCAGCCGGGGACGCTGTATCACGCCCTGGAAGCCTTCTCCAGATATCATCTGAATCTTTTGAAGATCGAATCCCGGCCCATCAAGAATCAGATCTGGGAATACGGGTTCTTCATCGACCTGGCGGGCAACGTAGAGGAAGAACGGGTGCAGGAGGCCCTGCGGGAGATCCGGCCGCTGTGCCTGGAGTGGAAGCTTTTGGGCAACTATATCGGTCAGGCGGGAAAGTAGGCGTTTATGAAAGAGGTTACGATTTATACGGACGGGGCCTGCCGGGGCAATCCGGGGCCGGGAGGCTATGGCGTGATTTTGCAATATACCCGGGAGGACGGACAGGTGTTTCGCAAGGAAATGCAGGCGGGATACCGGATGACCACCAATAACCGGATGGAGATCCTGGCGGCGGTGGTGGGCTTGGAAGCCCTAAAGACGCCCTGCCGCATCACCCTGTATTCCGATTCCCAGTATCTGGTGAACGCCATGACCAAGGGCTGGCTTGCCAAATGGCAGCGCCAGGGCTGGTATAAAGACGCGAAAAAGAAGGAAAAGGCCAAGAACGTGGATCTGTGGAAGAGGCTTCTTGCGGCCATGAAGCCCCACGAAGTCACCTATAGATGGGTCAAGGGACACGCGGAGAACCCCTATAACAACCGCTGCGACGAGCTGGCGGTGGAGGCGGCTCTGGATACGGCCCATCTGCTGGAAGATGTCCAAGAGGAATGAGATATTGAATTTCGAGGATAAGAGCAGAGCTTTTCGGGGAATGTGGATCACTTCCCCCGAGTTCGCCGACGGACCGGAACTTCCGATCTATCACCGGCAATTGAAACCGCTAAAGAGGCCCGCGGAGGAGAAGAGGCAGAACCGCCATATCCTCTTCCGCCGGTCTTTTGTGCTGTCCTCTTTTCGTGAGGCTGTTTTGTGGGTGACGGCGGACGACTATTATAAACTGTATATCAACGGGAAATACGTATGTCAGGGACCGGCTCCGGGCTATCTCTGGCACTATTATTATCAGAGGGTGGACGTGACGCCCTATCTGAGAGAGGGAGAGAATACGATCGCGGTCCATACCTATTATCAGGGGTTAATCAACCGGGTATGGGTGAGCGGAGACGGTCTGCACGGGTTTTTGGCGGATTTGTGCTGCGACGGGAAGATCCGGCTCTCTACGGACACATCCTGGCGCTGGCACATTCATGAGGGATACGCATCCCTGGGGACGACCGGCTACGAGACCCAGTTTCTGGAGCGCTATGACAGCGGTTCTCCCCAGGAGGGATTCGAAGCGCCGGATTACGATGATTCGGACTGGCAGCCGGCTCGGGAGCGAAAAGAGATGGAGGTTTCTCTCTATGAACAAAGGACAAAGAACATCATGACGGAACCCATTCGCCCCGTCAGTCTTCGTCGCCTGGAAGAGGGAATTTATCAGGTGGATTTCGGAAGCGTCTATGTGGGGACGATGGAACTAAAAGCGCGGGGGCCCGCGGGGAGCCTTATTCTCCTGCGCTACGGACAGGAGCTTACAGATGAAGGTCGGGTACGGTATGAGCTGCGGGCCAATTGCCGTTACGAGGAAGAATGGATTCTTTCCGGGGGCGAGGACCGGCTCAAGAACTATGATTATAAGTCCTTCCGCTACGCGGAGATTAGAATGCCCGAGGGAGCCCGTATAGACGAAGGTTCGGTGTGTATTCTGGCCCGCCACTATCCGTTTACCCTGAAGGCGAGATGCGAATCGGAGGATCCCTTGCTGCAGCAGATCTGGGAACTCTGCGTCCGGTCTTTGCGGTACGGCGCCCAGGAGGCGCTCATGGACTGCATGGAACGGGAGAAGGGGCAGTACCTGGGGGACGGGTGTTTTACCACGACGGCCTACGCGGTCCTGACGAAGGATGTCTCTTTGATGGAAAAGCTCATCGACGATACTCTTTACAGCAGCGTTATCACCCCGGGACTCATGACATGCGTTTCTTGCTCTTTCATGCAGGAGATCGCCGACTACTGCCTGATGCTGCCCATGCTTTTACGGGTACACCTGCATCTGACGGGAAAGGCGGAGTATACGCGAGCGCGTCTGCCTGGGTTGTTAAAGATGATGGAAACCTTCCGGGACAGCTACGGGAACGAAGAGGGACTCTTAGAAAAGCTGGATAAATGGTGCCTGGTGGAATGGCCCGATAAGGCCCGGGACGGATATGACTTCGATCTGACCCAGGGCAAGATCGTTCCCGGTATCCATAACGCGGTGAACGCCTATTATATCGGCGCCCTGATGAGTATGGAAAAACTGGCGGACGCGCTGGGGGAGCGGACGGGCCTGCCGGATTGGCGCGTCCTGCGAAAAACCTATATCCGGCGGTTCTGGGACGCGGAGCGGGCTCTCTTTAAGGATCGGCCGGACTCGGCGAGTCATAGCCTGCCTTCCAACGCCCTCGCCCTTCTTTTCGATTTGTGTCCCGACCAGAAGACGGAGGAAAACATCCTGGAGATGATTCAGGAGAAGAAGCTGCGGAGCAGCATGTTCTTTATCAGTATGGCGATCCTGGCGGGTCTTGTTCGGATCGGCCGTAAGGATCTGGCCCTTCGCCTGATCGGGGATGAGGAGGCCTGGCCGCGGATGCTGCGGGAGGGCGCGACGACGACCTGGGAAGGGTGGGGAAAGGAATCCAAGTGGAATACTTCCCTTTTTCATCTGGCCTTTACCTATCCGGTGCTGTTCCTGACGGATTGGGGCATGGAGACGCTTCTCTAGGCATATATTGTAGCAAAACGCGAAGGAGCGGAGAAGATGGGACGAAAGGGCGCAGGCTCTCGGAGGCTTTCCGAGAGCCTTTTGAATAAGGAGATCTGGCTCTGTTTGGCGCTTTTATGCTGTATCCTGTGGGAGACGGCGCTGCTTGTGGCGGCGATGAGGCCGGAAGGGGACGAGGTGTGGAAAGGAGAGTGGGCCCTGGCGATCGGCGTGATCGCGGACACGGTACGGACGGAGATACAGGGCGCGCCTACGGATATGAAGGGGAGCGCCTATGACGACAGTTTCTTATCGGAACGAAATTACGGGGGAGAACGGAAGCATTACGGGACGGATCTGATGGACCTTGCGGACACGCCGGGAAGGCTTCCGATCTATTCGATGACGAAGGGAGTCGTGACGAATCTGGGATGGAACGAGCTGGGCGGCTGGCGGGTAGGGGTGACCTCCCCCAGCGGAGTCTACTATTATTATGCTCATCTTCATTCTTACGCGCCCGGTCTTGAGATCGGGGACACGGTGCAGCCGGGACGGCTTTTGGGCTATATGGGAGACTCCGGCTATGGGGAAGAGGGGACCACGGGACGGTTCCCCACGCATCTGCATCTGGGAATCCAGGTGTATCCGGAGGCGGGGGATGAGAGCTGGATCAACCCCTATCCGTTCCTTATGGAGAGGGAATCAAAATAATGCGTGACAAAGGAGGAATTTCCTCGTATAATGTTGTTAAAAAGAAAAGAGGAGAAGATGAAGATGAAACTGACAGAACTTTTTTCGACGGGAAAGCCTGTTCTTTCCTTTGAGGTGTTTCCCCCGAAGACGACGGACAAGATGGAGAGCGTCAAGAAAGCGACGGAAGAGATCGCCGCCCTGCATCCCGCTTTTATGAGCGTGACCTACGGGGCCGGAGGAGGAACCAGCGCCTATACGGTGGCCGTGGCGAAAAACATACAGGAGACCCACGGGGTATCCTCTCTGGCACACCTGACCTGCGTATCCTCCACAAGGGAGCAGATCGATCATCAACTGCGCCTCCTTTCCGAGAACGGGATCGAGAATATCATGGCCCTTCGGGGAGACATCCCGGAGGGAGCCACCGCGCCGGAGGAATGGAGCTTTCGCCACGCCTCGGAGCTGATCGCCTATATCAAGACGAAGGGAGACTTTTGCATCGGCGGCGCCTGCTATCCCGAGGGCCATCCCGAATCCGCCAATCAGCGGGAGGATATCGCGAATCTGAAAAAGAAGGTGGACGCGGGATGCGATTTCCTGACGACCCAGATGTTTTTTGACAATAATATCCTGTATAATTTCCTGTATAAGATTCGCGAGGCGGGGATCCGGGTGCCGGTGGCGGCGGGGATCATGCCGGTGACCAACGGGCGGCAGATCGCGAGGATCTGCCGGATCTCCGGAAATTCGCTGCCGCCGCGGTTTAAGCAGATTATCGATCGCTTCGCGGACCGGCCGGGCGCCATGAAACAGGCCGGGGTGGCCTTCGCCACGGAGCAGATCATCGATCTTCTGGCCAACGGGGTGGAACATGTGCATGTGTATTCCATGAATAAGCCCGACGTGGCGGCGAAGATCATGGACAATCTTTCTAAGATCCTATGAATGCCGTACAGATCTATAGGCCGAAGATAGGCCCCTTAGATGAGAGGCAGATCCTGCGCTATATGGGATGCCGGGAGGGGACGGAGGAAGCCGTACAGGAATTGGCGCGCCGGGCGGCGGCGGAACTCCCTCTTTTTCCGAAGGCTTGTTTCCTGCGGATGGAGCTGCGGACGGCGGAGCCCGACGAACTGGATTTCGGATGCATGACGGTCAGGAGCCGCGACCTCTTTAAGAATCTTTCGGGATGCCGCGAGGTTTACTTCCTGGCCGTAACTATTGGGACGGACTCGGAGCGGTATATCAACCGTTGGAGCCAAATCTCATCGGCGCGGGCCTTGGCTCTCGACGCCGCGGGATCGGTGGCGGCAGAGAGCGCCTGCGCCGACGCGAACGCTTATCTGAAAGAGCTTGTCCGGGCGGAGGGGAGATTTTTGCGCCCCCGGTTCAGCCCCGGCTACGGGGATTTCCCGCTAAGCTGCCAGGGGGAAATGGTACGGATCCTCGACGCCGCGAGAAAGATCGGGGTGAGCCTGACCGAACGGCAGATGCTCTTGCCCGTGAAATCGGTGACGGCGGTCATCGGGATTTCCGATTCTCCGACGAGGTGTCGGAGGACGGAGGCAAAATGTGAGACTTGTGAGAAAACAGATTGTCCTTACAGAGCGTAAGGACGGGAGGGATACAGATGGACATAAAGCGGAAGATCGAAGAGGGACTCCTCTTTTTTGACGGCGGGACAGGCACCATGTTACAGGAAGCGGGCCTGCAATCGGGGGAACTGCCGGAGACGTGGAATCTCACCCATCCGGAGGTGATCCGGAGGCTCCACCGGGCCTATCTGGAGAGCGGGTGCAATATCCTCAAGACGAATACCTTCGGAGCAAACCGCCTGAAGTTTGGGGATCGCCTAGAGGAGGTGGTGCTTGCGGGAATCCGTCTGGCCAAACAGGAGATCAAGACGGAGGATCAGTATGTGGCGCTGGATATGGGGCCTTTGGGTAAGATGTTAAAACCTCTGGGAGATTTGGATTTCGAGGAGGCTGTGAGTCTTTTCGCCGAGGTGGTGCGCTTGGGGGTTCGGGGCGGGGTGGACGTCATCCTCATCGAGACCATGAACGACGCCTACGAGACGAAGGCGGCGGTGTTGGCCGCCAAGGAAAACAGCGACCTGCCGGTCTTCGTCACGAATGTCTACGATGAAAGAGGAAAGCTCATGACCGGTGCGGATCCCTTGGCCATGATCGCCCTTTTGGAGGGGCTTCGGGTGGACGCTTTGGGGATGAATTGTTCCCTGGGCCCCGCGCAGATGAAGGAACTCATGCCCGTCTTTCAGAAATACGCCACGCTGCCCGTCATCGTGAACCCCAACGCGGGGCTGCCTCACAGCGAAAACGGACGGACGGTATACGACGTGGGGCCGGAGGAGTTTGCCCGGGAGATGGAAGAAATCGTTCGTCTGGGAGCCCGCGTCATAGGAGGATGCTGCGGCACCACGCCGGAATATATGAAGAAGATGATCGAGGGGACGCGGCATATCGCCCCCATCCCCCTCAGCCGGAAGAAAGAGACCCTGGTTTCTTCTTATACCCACGGGGTGGAGATCGGCGGGGCCCCCGTCATCATCGGGGAAAGGCTGAACCCCACGGGCAAAAAGCGACTTAAGGAAGCGCTCAAGCAGGAGGATATGACCTATATCCTGAAGGAAGGACTCGCCCAGACGGAGCAGGGCGCCCATGTGCTGGATGTAAACGTGGGCCTTCCGGGGATCGACGAGGCGGAGACGATGCGCCGCGTCGTACAGGAATTGCAGGCGGTGACGGACGTGCCGCTGCAATTGGACAGCTCTTCCCCGAAGGTGCTGGAACGGGCCATGCGCTTGTATAACGGAAAGCCCATGGTGAACTCCGTCAACGGAAAAGAAGAGAGTTTGGAGCAGGTACTGCCCTTGGCAGCGAAGTATGGCGGCGTGGTCGTGGCGTTGACGCTGGATGAGGCGGGGATTCCCCAGGACGCGGAAGGCCGGATCCGCATTGCCCAGAAGATCATCGAGCGAGCGGCTTCTTACGGCATCGACAAGAAGGACATCGTGGTGGATCCCTTGGCCATGACCATCTCCTCCGACACCGCTTCGGCGTTGACGGCGCTCACATGCATCCGGAGATTGACGGAGGAAGTGAAGGTGAGGACTTCCCTAGGAGTGTCCAATATCTCCTTCGGTCTGCCCAAGAGGGAGATGCTTACCTCTGCCTTTTTCACCATGGCCCTGGCAAACGGTTTGTCTGCCGCGATCATGAACCCCGCCTCCGCGGAGATGATGAAGGCGTATCATTGCGCGAAAGCGCTGCAAAATCAGGATCCCAACTGCCAGGAATACATCGAGTACGCCCAGACCGTCACGACGGAGGTGAAGAGCGGCGTTCCCGCCAAGAAGGCGGAGGGGCAGGAGACTACGGGGCTTGCGTCCGCCATCATCCGGGGCTTTAAGGAGGAGGCCGCCCGATATACGAAGGAGCTCCTTAAAACCGTCGATCCCATGGAGGTGGTGAACGGGGAGATCATCCCGGCGCTGGACGTGGTGGGCAAGGGCTTCGAGAAGAAGACGGTGTATCTGCCCCAGCTGCTCATGAGCGCCGAGGCGGCGACCGCTTCCTTTGAGGTGATCAAACAGAAGATGGGGAACTCCTCCCAGGAGAAGAAGGGAACCGTCGTGATCGCCACGGTAAAGGGCGATATCCACGATATCGGAAAGAACATCGTGAAGGTCCTGTTAGAAAACTACGGCTATCAGGTGATCGATCTGGGGCGGGACGTGGATCCTCAGGCGGTTTTGGAGGCGGTGAGGAAACACCGGGCGAAGCTGGCGGGGCTATCCGCCCTAATGACCACCACGGTGCCGGCGATGGAGGAAACGATCCGGCTTTTGCATCAGGAAGCGCCCTATTGTCAGGTGGTGGTGGGAGGCGCGGTGCTCACGGCGGATTACGCCCGGAAGATCGGCGCGGACTTTTACGGGAAGGACGCCATGGAGACGGTACGCGTGGCGGAGAAAGTGTTTCAAAAGGCATAAGAAGCGGTACGAACCGCATCCGTAAAGGCTTTACTTCTTTGGAGATTTTTGGTATACTAAAGCCGGAGAGGAGGGATTCGAAATGAAGTGTCCGTTTTGTGGATCGGAAAACTTAAAGGTGGTGGATTCCCGTTCGGCGGATGACGGTTCTATCCGCCGCAGGAGACAGTGTGAGGAGTGCAAGAAGCGATTTACCACCTATGAGAAGATCGAGACATTGCCGCTGATGGTCATCAAAAAGGACAACAGCCGGGAGTTTTTCGATCGGGATAAGCTCATTAATCGGATTATGCGAGCCACCTATAAGCGCCCGGTGTCTCCGGAGCAGATCGAGGAGATCGCCGACGATATAGAAAACACGGCGTTAAATAGTTTCGACCGGGAGATCAAAAGCCGGCAGATCGGTGAGATGGTGATGGAACGGCTGAAAGATCTGGACGAGGTGGCCTATGTGCGGTTCGCCTCCGTGTACCGGGAGTTTAAGGATGTGAATTCCTTTATGCAGGAGCTTAGGAAGCTCATGGATCAGGAAAAGGCATAAGGAGAGGGATAACATGAAGTGGGGAGAAAATCAGCTTAAGATCATCGAGCACAGGGGCGGGAACCTGATCGTTTCCGCCGCGGCAGGGGCGGGAAAAACCAGCGTCTTGGTGGAGCGCATCCTGCGGATGATCACGGATCCCGAGGACGGTCGAAGCCTGGATCAGATGCTGATCGTAACCTTCACCAATCTGGCGGCGGGGCAGATGCGGGAGCGGCTCTTTAGAAGAATCTCGGAGGAGTTGGATCAGGGGTGTGAGAAGGGAGAGGCCGAGAGGGAAAACCTGCGCAGGCAGCTCTCCCTTCTGCCCGGATGCTCGATCATGACAATCGACGCCTTCTGCTTACAGGTGCTAAGAAAGTATATCGCCCTCGTTCCGGGGCTGGACCCCGGGTTTCGCATGGGAGATCAAAACGAGATGGATCTTCTTTCCGCGGACGTACTGGAAGAGGTGCTGGAGGATTTTTATGAGCAATATGACAAAGATCCCCGGAAAGAAGAATTCGGCGCCATGGCAGAACAGTTCGCGGGAAGGAGCGAAGATCAAGATCTGGAGCCTCTGCTGCTTCAGGTCTATTCCTTTATGCAAAGCATGCCGGAGCCTTTTTTATGGCTGGAAAAAAGCGTAAAAAATTACGAGGGACATCCCCTGTACCCGGCGCTTCGAGGCTTGGAGACGGTGCTTAAGGCTTTTCATCAGGCGTTTATGGAAGAGAAGATGAGTCGGGGGACGATCCAGTTTAGCGACGCGGAGCATTTTGCCAGACAGATTTTGTGGCAGGATGACGCGCCGACCCAGGCGGCCCGGGAGTTGAGCCTGCAGTACAGCGAGATCTTCATCGACGAGTACCAGGACGGCAACATGCTCCAGGAGGTCATCCTCAACAGTTTCGCCAGGCGGGACGAGGAAGGCAGAGCGGAGAATATCTTCATGGTGGGCGATGTGAAGCAGAGCATCTATCGCTTTCGTTTCGCCCAGCCGGAGCTGTTTTTGCAAAAGTTGGAGGAGTATCATACGGACCGCGTTCCCCGCAAGATTTTCTTACAGAAAAACTACCGCAGCCGGGCGGAAGTGCTGACGGGAATCAACGAGATTTTCGAGAGCCTGATGAGGCGGGAATGCGGCGGCGTAGAGTATTCCCGGGAGCAGTCCCTGATTCCCGGAGGAGACACCCCCGATCCGGATCCCGGTATGGAAGATTTTTATCCGAAGATTTACAGTCTTTCTGTAGGAGAGAATTCGGATCAGAAGAGTAAGCGCGAGCTGGAAGCCCTATGGGTGGCGGAACGGATCGAGGAGATGCTGCGGGAGGGCAGCCGGTACGGCGTACGGGATGAAAAGAATGGGGGATACCGCCCGCTGACGCCGGGAGACATCGTGATCCTTCTGCGCGCCGCAAAGGAGTCGGGAAGGATCTATCAGAAGGCTTTGGAAGATCGGCACATTCCCGCTTCCGCGGCGCAGAGCAATCGTTTCTTCGATACGCCGGAGATCTGTTTGACGCTCAACCTCCTTCGGATCATCGACAACGCCCGGCAGGACATTCCCTTAGAGGGGGTGCTCCATTCTCCTTTGTTCGGGTTTACCTCGGAGGAGCTCGCCCGCATTCGGATCGAGTCGGATCGGAGCCTGCCATTTCATGAGATTCTGCGCCGTTACGCCGAGGAGGGAGCAGATCTCCTCCTGGCCAGCCGCTTGCGGGAATTTTATCGGATGCTGGATCAGTGGAGGCAGTGGAGCGAATGTCTGACGGTGCGGGAGCTTCTGAGTAAGCTGTATCGGACAAGCGGTCTTTATGAGTACGTGGGTTCCATGCAGGACGGACAGAGGCGGCGGATCAACCTGGATCTGCTCCTTAGCCGGAGCGAGGAGTTTGAACAGGGGATCTACAGCGGCGTCTTTCAGTTTTTACGTTTCGTCGACCGGATGAAGGAGCGGGAACAGGATTATGAGGAGGCCGCCCGGGGTCAGGGGGGCAACGCGGTACAGATCATGACGATTCATAAGAGCAAGGGATTGGAGTTTCCGGTGGTCTTCCTATGCGATACGGGACAGGGCTTTAAGAAAAGGGAATTGGAGCAGAACGTCCTGCTGCATCTGGAGGGAGGAATCGGCAGCCTGTGGCTGGATACGGAGAAGAGGCTGTACTTCGATACGGAGATCCGCAGGGAGATTCTGGAACGGAAAAAGCAGGAGAGTTACGCGGAGGAAATGCGCGTCCTGTATGTGGCGTTGACCCGGGCCAAGGATCGTCTGATCGTCACCGGCATGGGGAAGGAAACCTGGGAGAAGACAGGAGGGGAACAACGCCTGACGCCGGAGGAGATCCTTGGGGCGAAGAGCATGATGGAGTGGCTGCATCTCATCCTCTGTAGGAAAGAAGGTCATCACTGGCATCTTGAAAGCGCCCGTGTGGGAACGTCCTCCTCAGCGGAAGAAGATTCCCTCGTTCAGGAAGAAAAAGCGCCCCGAGAGAGCGGATATACGGAGGAAGAGCTGAGCCGCAAGCTTTTATGGCGCTATCCTCACGGCTGGCGAAACGAGCTGCCGGTACTGCTCAGCGTGTCCCAGCTTAAAAAAGAGACGGCGGAAGAGGAAGAAGAACAGGAATTTTCCTGGGAAGAACTCCTGCGGCCCGCGGAAGAAGAGCCTGCCCAGGCGGTCGTATCCGGAGCCAGAGGCGGAACGCTGTTTCACGAGGTGATGTCCCGGGGAAACCTTGGGGAGATGGGGGGCGAGGAAGGGCGGGAAGCCTTGTTGGCGGACCTTCTTCGTCGGGGCATTCTGACAGAGAAGGAGTTTGAAGCTTTTCCCAGGGCATGGTTGCGGCGTTTTGGAGAATCCGACCTGTGCCGGCGTATGGCCTCCTCGCCGAGTCTATTAAGAGAAGAATCCTTCTTATGCGGCTTTACCCCCGGGGAACTCCATCGCCTCGTGCCGCGCTTTGAGATCCCCGAAGAGGGAAGGGAAGAGGAATTGATCATCGTCCAGGGCGTCATTGACGCGGCCTTTTTGGAGGAAGACGAGTGGGTCCTGGTGGATTATAAGACAGACCGGCGTTTTACCTCCCAGGTTCTTTCGATGTATCGCACCCAGCTGGATCTCTATGCCCATGCCCTTTTGAAGATTACGGGAAAAGCCGTCAAAGAACGGATCCTGTATCAGGTGCGTTCCGGAGAGGAATATAAGATGTAAAAATTGGGAATCCTATGCCCATCGACGAAAAGAAAGGGAGATCAGCATGGATTCTGAGAAGATCAAGAGCGGGATACTGGGGATTGCCTCCGGGGTGGTAAACGGACTTTTAGGCTCCGGCGGCGGCACGATCCTGGTTCCGTTTATGCAAAAAAGCCTGGGGGTCGAGCAGCATAAGGCCCATGCCACGACGGTGGCCGTGGTGGCGCCTTTGTGTTTAGTCAGCGCTTTCTTTTATATCGGCCACCAGGCCGTGGACTGGGGTGTGCTTCTCGCGGTGTCGGTGGGCGGGGTGATTGGCGGCGTGATCGGAGCCAAACTCCTGCAGAAGATTTCCGGGCGGTGGCTGCACTGGATCTTCGGCGGTCTGATGCTGGCCAGCGCGGTGAGGATGTTCCTATGAACTGGATCATTTATACCCTTGGGGGAGCAGCCTCCGGGATTCTGAGCGGCATGGGCATCGGCGGCGGGGTTCTTCTGATCCCGGCCCTCGTCCTTCTGGGAGGCGTAGCACAGCATAGCGCCCAGGGAATCAATCTGCTCTACTTTTTGCCGACCGCCCTGAGCGCCCTGTGGATTCATCATAAGGGAGGCCAATTGGAGAAGAAGGTGCTGCCGCTGTTGATTCTAGGAGGCGTCCTGGGCGCCGCGGCGGGCGGATGGATCGCGAATCTCCTGGAAGGAAGCCTCTTGCGTAAGATCTTCAGCGTTTTCGTGGCCGTCATGGGGATTTTGGAGATTCGGAAAGGAATACAAAAGAAAAATGAGTGAGCTGAACGAACAGCAGCAAGAAGCAGTGCGTCACGGAGAAGGACCGATGTTGGTGCTGGCGGGACCCGGTTCCGGCAAGACCACGATGATCACCCACCGGGTTCTTCGTTTGACTCAGGATCTGGGGATTTTGGAGAAAGAGATTATGGTTGTCACTTATACGAGAGCGGCAGCGCAGGAAATGCGCGGCCGCTTTTTGCGTTTACAAGGGACGGATCAGACGGATGTGGCCTTCGGGACGTTTCACAGCCTGTTCTGGCAGATGCTGCGGGAGGAGGGATTTCTCTTAGATCGCGGCGTCATGGAAGAGGGAGAACAGCAGGAGATGGCGGCGGAGATCCTCTTTCGGCAGGGGGTTACGGCCGAAGCAGAAAGGGAGGAACTTGTCGGAGAACTTCTTTCCCGTTACAATTACCGGCGAAACACAGGACAGGAACGGGGAGAGAAGCCCTACGAAGGGGAAGAGGCATGGAGAAGCGCCTATGAGGAAGGGAAGAGAAGCCGAGGAAAGATGGACTTCGACGACATTCTGGAAACCATGCTGCAGGCCCTGGGGAGGCAGGATATCCGAAGAGTCTATCAAAACCGGTATCGGTACTTCCTGGTAGATGAGTTTCAGGACGTCAACCCGGTGCAGTATGATATATTGCGGATTCTTACAGGGCCGGGAGGCAATCTGTTCGCGGTGGGGGACGATGATCAGGCAATCTACGGGTTTCGAGGGGCGGCGCCTGGGATTATGCTCCGGTTTCCGAAGGATTTTCCCGCGTGTCAGGTACTGAGCCTGCGGCGAAACTACCGCAGCACTCCACGTATTGTGAAGAGAGCGGCCGGACTGATCGTACAGAATCAGGGACGGTATCCGAAAGAGATCGTGTCGGTACAGAAAAAGCTGGGCCCCAGGATACGCCGGTGTGTTTTTGAAGAGGAAAAAGAAGAGTATCGGGCGATCGCGAAAGAGGCGGCCAGACGAAAAGACATGTGTCTGCTCTTTCGCACCCATTCTCAGATGAAGCCCCTTCTTCGGAGTCTGGAGGATTACGGCGTGCCTTATCGCACCCGGGAAGGCGCGTATAACCCTTATACCCATTGGGTGGGGGAGGATATCGCGCAATATAGAAAGGCGGCGTTAGGAGACCGGAAGGCGTTTCTTGAGGTTCTGCGCCGGTATAAAGGAGGGATCCCTTTAGCATGCGTCAGCTGGCTAAGGGAGGGGGAAGAACCGAGAAAGCTTCTGGAAAAAGCTATGTCCATAGAATTGCGCACGGCCTTACTGGAACTCTTTTACGAACTGGATCACTTGAGAGTCGAATCGCCGGAAAAGGGCCTGCACCGGATCGCCGGAAGACTAAGGTATTTTCGTTATTTGGAAGGCGAGGGAGAGAAACGGGGCGTGGATCCGGCCATCCTCAGGGAACGGTTTGATTTCTTCTGGCGCCGGGCCGAAAAATATGAGGATTGGGAGGAATGGGAAGCGGAGCGCCGGCGCCGGCGGGAAGAGCCGGATAAGGAGGAGAAAGACGGGGTTCTCCTTTTGACCATGCACGCCGCCAAGGGATTGGAATTTGACACGGTATGGATCCCGGGCATCGAAGAGGGGACGATTCCCCACGAGCGGTCGGAGGATATCGAAGAGGAACGTCGTCTGCTCTATGTGGGATGCACGCGGGCGAAAACGAGGCTTATCCTATCCAGAAACCGGCACCGGGGAGGAAACGGACAGACGGCCTCCCCCTTTTGGCGGGAACTTGGGGAGGAAAATCGAAAAAACACTTGAATTAAGTCTATAGATGTAGTATTATAACTAAAGCAAGAAAGAAAGGGGAAGGATGTATGGAAACCGCAAGGCAAAAGGCGATCGTTCACGCATTGTATGATATGGAGCTGCATATGAACCTTATGGAACAATGCGTTCAAAAGATCACTCAGAAGATGTCCACCCTGATGATACGCCGAGATATTCCCGTGCCCGGAGAGAAAAGGATCGATTACAAAGACATGGAGATCAAAAACAGCGTTCTCTATACGAGATTGGGGCTTGGAATAGGCATTATACTGGGCCTGGCCGGCGGATTCGCGCTGGGAAAGATTTTCTTTTTCCAGGATCTTCTTATGGCCGCGGCGGCATGTATCGGCGCGATGACTTGCGGGGCCTTGGGAGGCTGGGGAGGCAGAAGAATCGATAGCAGGATCGAAAACGAGAAGAGAAGACGGGAGTATGAAAGACAGGAGGGAGAAGAGGCGGCGCGGTATCAAAGCGAGAAAGAACGGTATGAGAAGGATTCGGCCGCGGATGAAGATCGGATACGGCAGGAGAAAAGAATCTGGGAAAATCTAAGACAACAAAAAGAAAGATTGACGCGAAAAAGGGAAGAATCGGCAGATTTACTCCAGGAATTTTATCAGCGAGCCGGGATCAGACAAGAATACAGAGGACTCATCGTTATGGGATATATGGACGATCTGGTCCAGATGGGAGTAAACGCGCAGCTGGAAGGTTTGAACGGATTATACTATCTGGTCAGGACCGAACTGAGGCAGGATCATATAGAAGAAATCATCGGTGGGAAACGAAGAAAACCGGAGGATATCTTTCGGCCGGGGAACCGTTTGTATGAAGACTGGTCAAGGACATGTCGGCAGGCCGAAAGATTATTTTGGAAAATATGGGAGGAAGCCCGCGAAGGGCAGAACCGGTTCGGGAAATCTTTCATTATAACCGATTATATACAGGAGAGAACAAAGACGGAGGAAACATATCGGGAGATCTTTTGGATGAACGAGTAAGCTTCCGTGAAGAGGGTGTTGCAAAATCATCAACCTAGATGACAAAACAACTCTCTCCATCATTTACAAAATCCAGGCTGGAAACTCCATCTTCATGGTTCCATCCTGGATTTTGGGCGTACTTTAATAACGCATTCGTTTTTCTTCGGTTTATGCGCTCTCTTTGACCTCGAAAAGGTGTCTCCCGGTACTGGCGACTGGCATGGGTCTGCCTGCTAGTGCTGCTGATCTCCTTTGCGGCGGTCATCCGACTGACAAAACTGGTGGAATACAAAAGATGAGGGAGCAGCCGTTGAGCCACCCCCTTATGTACAGGAAGTTATAAGTATTTTGCCATAAAATCGGACGGGGTAAGGATTTCCGGTTTTTCAATCTCAATATCAGTAAAATCTTTATCGCCGGTAATGAGAATATCAACATCATCTACAATGGCGGTATAAAGTACGGGATAATCATTTATGTCCCGGATGTCGAACAGGCCAGCCTTCATTTTGTGGGGAGTGTAGACCAATTCATATCCCAGCTCAGACAGGAAACGGTCAATCACATCACGCTTTGCGGGAAATTTCCGGTCTGCCACAGCCATCAATTCCTCTATTACAAAAGAGGAAAGTACAAGGGTATGGTTCTGTGTGATATATTCAAGCATCTGGGTAAAGCGTTTCCCCGGAAAAAGGATCATGGAAATCAGCACATTGGTATCCAGCATTACTCGCATTCGTAGTTCCCATGTCTTTCCGCACGAATTTCCTTGACCATATCTACAACATCCTGCTCGTCATTCACACCTAATTCTTCGGCCATACCCTGAAATGCTTTCTGGGCTTCCATAAGTGCATTAACCGAGGCGTTCATCATTACGACTTTGCTGCCTTCCTGCACAAACAGCACCTTATCGCCGTCTTTTACGCCAAGCAGCTTACGGATGGCGGCCGGAATTGTGATTTGACCTTTTGATGTTACTTTAGCAAGTTCCATAGAAAAGCCTCCTTTCATCTTTCACGGAACGCATTGTTTTCCTTACATTCTTATTATATACGACAGCAGAAAAAATATCAATAGGAATCGTAATTTGCGCCTAGTCATGGAGAATGAACTGTGGAGGAACAGACAGAAGCGGAACTATCTCCGGCAAAAACAAGAGGGATATTTCTACTATTTTGAGTTTGTGGAAATGAAGGAGCCTGATATTTCCAATTCAAAGCAGATAAAACCATTTTGCTCACCTTTTCGGTGGGCATTTTCTGTTTTTCCCGTTAAAAACGGAGCTGCTGCTCCGTAGATTATTCATCTACTTTTGCAACAGCCCCTTCATGAGAAAAACAGCGGATCAGTGATGCAATGCTTGGGTATAAGCCTGAATGATTTTCGACAGATAATACATTTCCTCTTCGTTAAGGTGCCGCAGGGTTTCTGTCAGGGGATTGCTGGAGAAAGGCTGTTCATGGCCGAATAGGATGTAATCCGCGGAAATCTGATATTGGCTGCAGATTTTATAAAGGGTTTCCGCGGACATTCCTTTCTTGCCGGTTTCGATTTCGGCTAAAAACTGCGGAGAGATGCCCACGACTTCGGCGAATGTCTCACGGATCAGCCCCTTGCTCTCACGAAACTCGCGGATACGGCTGCCGATGATTTTCATGTTGGCTTGCTTCAATACAATCACCTCCCATTATTGCTATAGTATAGATGTAATAACAATTGAAATACATAAGCGATAGATGAAGAAGTGATGCTATAGCAGAATATCGGACAAAAAAATAGTTTTTTTTACGGATCGAAGAAGGCCTTCCCGAACCGTGGGCTCACGGCTTTGCCAAATATTCAGGAGGTGTTCACAATTTGTACTTCCTTTTTGCGGGCAAATGCGCTATACTATAAAAGTATTATATACTGGGAGGGATATAGGATGCAGGAACTTTTAGAGATCTTAGAAAAGAACAGCCGTATTTCGGTGAAGGATCTGGCGGTGATGTTGGATGAGGACGAAGCCGGGATCGCCTCACAGATGACCCAGTTGGAAAAGGATAAGATTATTTTCGGATATCATACGATGATCGATTGGGATAAGGCGAAGATCGATCGAGTGACGGCTTTAATCGAGGTGCGGGTGACGCCCCAGCGGGGAGAAGGATTCGATAATATCGCGCAGCGTATCTATCAGTTTGAAGAGGTGACGGCGGTCTATCTCATGAGCGGAGCCTTCGACCTGACGGTGATCGTGGAAGGAAAAACGATGAAGGAAGTGGCCCTTTTCGTGGCTCGCAGACTCGCCCCCATCGATCAGGTGCTCAGCACCTCCACGCACTTTATCTTGAAGCGGTATAAGGATCATGGGGTCGTGTTGGAGGAAAACAAGAATGACGAAAGGATGCTCGTATCGCCATGAGAGACTTTATTAACCGAACCGTCCGGGAACTGCCGCCCTCCGGGATCCGCCGTTTCTTTAACCTGGCGGCGGAAATGGAAGACGTGATCTCCCTGGGCGTGGGGGAACCGGATTTCCTGACGCCTTGGAATATTCGGGAAGAGGCGATTCATACGCTGGAGAAAGGGCGTACGGTTTATACCGCGAACGCGGGCCTTATGGAACTCAGGCGGGAGATCGGACGCTATCTTAAGAGAAGATACGGCCTGGAATATGATCCCGTCACGCAGATTCTGGTAACGGTGGGAGGCAGCGAAGCCATCGATCTGGCGCTTCGGGCCATCATAGAACCGGGGGATGAGGTGCTCATCCCGGAACCTTCTTTCGTGGCCTATAAACCCTGCGCGGTCATGGCCGGGGGCAGGGCGGTGCCGGTTCCGCTGCGGGGAGAAACGGGCTTTAAGCTTACGGTATCGGACCTGGAACCCTTGGTGAACGAGCGCAGTAAGGTACTGATTTTCCCCTATCCCGGCAATCCTACGGGAGCGACCATGTATGAAGAAGACATGAGGGAGCTTTGCGAATGGATCCGCAAGAAAGACCTGTTTGTGCTTTCCGATGAGATCTACAGCGAGCTGACCTACGACGGGACCCATACCTCCATCGCGTCGATGCCCGGCATGAGCGAGAGGACGCTGGTGATCAACGGATTTTCCAAGGCGTTTTCCATGACCGGCTGGCGTCTGGGGTATGGAGCGGGACCCAAGGATCTTCTGGAACAGATGACCAAGATCCATCAATACGCGATTATGTGCGCGCCCACCACCAGCCAATACGCCGCGGTGGAGGCCCTGAGAGGGTGCGACCGGGCGGTGGAGGAGATGCGGCGGGAGTACAACCGCAGACGGCGTCTCGTGGTGGAGAGCCTGCGGGAGATGGGCCTTTCCTGTAACGATCCCGGCGGGGCTTTTTATGTGTTTCCCAGCATCCGATCTACGGGCATGACCTCGGAGGCTTTTTGCCAGGATCTATTGAAGCATAAAAAGATCGCCGTCGTTCCGGGAGATGCCTTCGGAGCGAGCGGCGAGGGATATGTGAGAATCTCCTACGCCTACAGCGTGGAGCAGTTGAGGACGGCCCTTGGCCGCATTCGGGAATATATGGAGACGAGACGTTAGTCGGAAGCCCCCTGACATTCGGGACAGAGCCCGTAGAAATAAAGCTGCGCCTGGGTGATTAAAAAAGGACTATGGGTCCGCGCGCGATCCGGCAGATCCGTAAACATGGCAGGATCCAGATCGAACACGCGTCGGCACCGCAGACACTGGATATGGGGATGGGACCCGGTACGGGCGTCATAGCGGAAACATTCCTCGCCCACATTGAGCTGCTGGACGAGCCCCGCCTCCCGTAGAGATTCCACGGTTTTATAGACGGTGGCAAGACTCATCGTAGGATGAAGGGGGTGCAGGGCCGCGTAGATCGTATCCACGCTTGGATGAGCTTCGGTATGAAGCAGATAATCATATATGGCGATTCTTTGGGGCGTCGCCTTCAGCCCATGTTTTTTGAGCAGGGTGACGGATTGTTCCATGGCTTCCTCCTTGAGAATGAATTGTAAATGATAATGATTATTATAAAAGAGAAAGACAAATCTGTCAAGGGATTTGTTGAAGGAGTCAAAGGGAAGTGAACATTGTTTTGTTAGAACCGGAAATCCCGGCCAATACGGGCAATATCGCGAGAACTTGCGCCTGTACCGCCTCGAGCCTTCATCTGATCGGGCCTCTGGGGTTCTCCCTGGAGGAAAGACAGCTGAAACGGGCGGGCCTGGATTACTGGGATAAGCTGGACGTTTATTTATATGAAAGTTACGAGGAGTTTCGGGAAAAACATCCGGAGGCGAGGGTGTTTATGGCCACGACCAAAGGACCGAGAACCTATGCGCAGGTGAGCTACCGGCCGGAGGATTATCTGATGTTTGGTAAGGAAACGGCGGGAATCCCGGAGAAGATCTTAGCCGCCAACAAGGAGTGGTGCATCAGGATCCCCATGACGGCTCATCTTCGTTCCTTAAACCTGTCTAACGCGGCGGCTATTGTGCTGTATGAGGCTCTTCGTCAGCAAGGGTTCGCGGGCCTCGAGGAGACGGGGAACCTTCGGGAATATGATTGGGAGACATTATGATGGAAGAAAAATCGTTGAAAAAGCTGGAATTCGACAAGATCCGCCAGATGCTCGCCCAGAGAGTTTCTTCTTCTATGGGAAAGGAGCTGGCGATGGCGCTCCAGCCGGAGACGGACCCTTGGGTGATCGAACGGTGGCAGGAGGAGACGGAAGAAGGATTTCAGATGCTGGTGCGCCAGGGAGAACCTCCCTTCGGCGGTATTCGCGATCTCAGAGGATTGCTGCAGCGCTCGAGCGTGGGCGGCCTCTTATCCATGGGAGAGCTCCTCATGGTGGCAGACACGGCCCGCAGCATTCGAGAGATCAAGAATTTCGGCAAGAGAGATGAGGACACGCCGCCCAGACCCAGGCTGGATCCTTTATTCGACGGCCTGTCCGGTTATCATCATCTGGAAAGAGAGATCGAACGCTGCATCCTGTCCGAGGAGGAGATGGACGATCACGCCAGCGAGGCCCTCTCAGGCATCCGAAGGCAGATGAACATCGCCCAGCAGCGCGTGCGAAGCCAGCTGAATGAGATGATCCACTCCGCCTCTTATCGGACGATGCTGCAGGATCCGGTGGTGACCATGCGAGGCGGGCGGTTCTGTCTGCCGGTAAAGGCGGAGTTTCGCGCCAGCGTGAAGGGCATGGTACACGACCAATCGGCGACGGGATCCACGGTCTTTGTGGAACCGATGGCGGTGGTGGTCTTGAATAACAAGGTGGCGGAACTGGCCGCCCAGGAAAAAGAAGAAATCGAGCGAATCCTGCGTCGCCTGAGCAACATGGTGCGGGAGGTGCAGAAGGAACTCGAGGCGGATATAGGGATCATGGCCCAGCTTGATTTCATCTTCGCGAAATCGAAATTGGCCTACGACATGGACGGGGTGAAGCCTCGGTTTGATTCAGAAAGGCGGATCGACCTGCCCAAAGCCAGGCACCCGCTGATCGATCCTAAGAAGGTGGTGCCCATTCACATCATGCTGGGGGGCGACTTTACATCCCTCATCATCACGGGCCCCAACACGGGCGGTAAGACCGTGAGCCTTAAGACGCTGGGCCTGCTGTGCCTGATGGGCCAGGCGGGGCTTCATATTCCCGCCGGTTCGGGAGCGGTGCTTACGGTGGTGGATCAGGTCTTCGCGGATATCGGCGACGAACAAAGCATCGAGCAGAGCCTCAGCACCTTTTCCTCTCACATGGTCAACATCGTGGAAATCTTAAAGAAGGTGACGGACCAGTCCCTGGTGCTCTTCGACGAATTGGGGGCGGGCACCGACCCGGTGGAGGGCGCGGCCCTGGCCAACGCGATTTTGGAGCATCTGCGCCGACGGCGGATTCTGACCGCGGCCACTACCCATTACAGCGAGCTGAAGGTCTATGCCTTAAGCACGGCGGGGGTGGAAAACGCCAGCTGCGAATTCGACGTGGAGACCCTGAAGCCGACGTATCGGCTCCTCATCGGCGTACCGGGCAAGAGCAACGCCTTCGCCATCTCTTCCCGTCTCGGCCTTCCCAAGGAGGTCATTGAAGAGGCGAAGGAGCTCCTGGAGAGTAACGATATTCAGTTCGAGGAGATGATGAGCGAACTGGAGATGCGCCGCCGCCAGGCCGAGGAGGAACAGGATAGGATCCGGAGCCTTCGGATGGAGATCACGGCGTTACAGAAAAAGGAGCGGGCCGCGGAGGAAAAACTGGCGGAGAAGCAGGAGAAGATCCTGAAGGCCGCCAGGGAAGAGGCCAGAGAGATCCTGCGAAAGGCAAAGGCGGAGGCGGACGAGAGCATTCAGGCCATCCAGAGGGCGATCCGGGAAGGGGCCCACGTGGATATGCGGATGCTGGAGGAGAACCGGACCCGGCTGCGTAAGGGCGCCAAGGAAATGGAAAAGGATCTGGCGGCTTCGGCGGACCGCAGGAAGAGCTCGGTGGATCCGAAGCTTCTCGTCAGAGGAACCAAGGTGCGGCTGGGAACGCTGGATCAGGAGTGCATCGTCCTGTCGCCCCCGGACAGCCGGGGCGCCATGGTGGTGCAGGCCGGCATTCTTCAGATGAATGTGCGGGCCGCGGACATCACCGCTATCGTGCCGGAGAAGGATGAGCGCCCCAAGAGCGCCGTCCGACCCAAGGAACAGGATCGGGGCGTGCGCGCGGGATCCTTTGGGAAATCGGCCACCGTTTCTGTGGAGGTGGATCTCCGGGGCATGAACGCGGAGGAGGCCCTGGGAACCCTGGACAAGTATCTGGACGACGCCTATCTGGCGGGTCTTGAGAAGGTGACCGTGATTCATGGCAAGGGAACCGGGGTACTGCGCCGGGAGGTGCAGCAGTTTCTGAAGAGAAGGCCGCAGGTCAAAAGCTACCGTCTTGGCAGCTATGGCGAGGGAGAAAGCGGCGTAACCATTGTAGAACTCAAAACACAGTAAAGGAGAGAGAAGATTATGGCAGTAAAACAGAGAATTCTAGTCGTAGACGATGACTCCAATATCGCGGAGCTCATCTGCCTGTATCTGGTCAAAGAAGGGTTTGAAACCGAGAAGGCGGGCAACGGGAGGGAAGCTCTGCGGCAGATACAGCGCTTCGATCCCAATCTGGTCATCCTGGATGTGATGATGCCGGAGATGGACGGATACGAAACATGTCGGGAGATCCGCAAACAGACCAATACCCCCGTGATCTTCCTGACGGCCAAGGGGGAGACCTTCGATAAGGTGTTGGGATTGGAGCTGGGAGCCGACGATTATATCGTCAAGCCCTTTGACAATAAGGAGCTGGTGGCCCGGGTTAAGGCGGTGCTGCGCCGCACGGAGACCAAGGAGACCAATGTGAAGAGGCTGGTCTTCCCGGGGCTCATCATTAATCAGTCCAACTATTCCGTGACCTATAAGGAGCGGAATATCGACATGCCTCCGAAAGAGCTGGAGCTCTTATTCTTCCTCGCGTCCCACCCCAACCAGGTCTTTACGAGGGAACAGCTTCTCAACCAGATCTGGGGATACGAATATTACGGGGACACCCGAACCGTGGACGTACACATCAAGAGGATCCGTGAAAAACTGGACAATGATGATCATGAGGAGCCGTGGAACATCAAAACCGTATGGGGCGTGGGGTACAAGTTCGAGGTGAAATAAGATGCCGCTGGAGAAAAAACGGAAATGGTTTTTCTCGGTTCATTTTAAGCTGCTCAGCATTTATTTCGTCATCGTCTTTGTGATGCTGGTGATCATCCTGGGGATCTTTCCCACGATCTTTCAGACTTATCTTCTGGAAAGGTCCCAGGACGATCTTTTGAGTACGAAACAGATCATACAGGAGACGCTGGAGGAAACCAATTTCATCAACAGCGAAAGTATGAAGGATAAACTGGACGCGGTAGCCAGGGCGAAGGATATCGAGATCTGGATCTGTATGGAGCCGGAGACGACGCTGGACGGCTCTACCGTCGTTCCCGTGCTGCGTCTGGGCAGCAACTCCGATTCTCGGCAGCTGGAATTGTCCCAGGACAGTGCCTCTTTCATCGAGCGGGTCCGTTCCGGCCTGGAACAGGAAGAGGTGTATACCGATCAGTTTGAGGAATACTATAACAGCAGGACGATGACCCTGGCCTATACCACGGGGTATTACGCCCAGCACCAGATCGGTCAGAGCGTAGAACTGGCGCTCCCGGCCACGGCGGTCGTGCTGTTAAATATTAGCTTACAGGACATTTCCCAGAGCGTGCAGACGACGTTGGTTGTGATTCTGGCCGTATTCGGCATCATCAGCCTCTTAGTCGCCATCATGATCTGGCTTTTGGCCAGCAGCATCGTCAATCCGGTGAACCAGATGCGGGAGATCGCGGTCGCCATCGCCCAGGGGGATTTCAGCAAGAAGGCGGAAGTCTATTCCCACGACGAGATCGCGGCCTTGGCGAATGCCTTTAACCGTATGGCGGAGGAACTGCAGGAGGTGGAATCCAACCGACAGGCTTTTATTGCCAATATTTCCCATGATTTCCGGTCTCCGCTGACCTCCATCCGCGGCTTCGTCCAGGCGATGCTGGATGATGTGATCCCCGTGGAACAGTATCCTAAATATCTGAATATCGTCTTTGACGAGACCAATCGCCTCAGTAAGCTTACCAACGATCTGTTGGAACTGTCCAAGATGGAATCGGGCCAGGATGAGCTGCATATCGTGCGGTTTGATCTGAACGAGATGATTCGTAAGCTGACGTTAGGGTTTGAGCAGCGGGCGGAAGAGAAGAAGCTGGAGATTAAGTTCCAATTCATTCAGGAGAAGCTCTTTGTCAACGCGGATATCGATAAGATCCAGCGGGTCATCTACAACCTGGTGGATAACGCGATCAAGTTCACCGAAGAGGGCGATCAGATTATCATCGAGACCAGCATTGTGGGCAAGAAAGCCTTTGTCGCGGTGGAAGACACGGGCGTGGGCATGGACGAGGAATCTCTTAAGCATGTCTTTGAGCGTTTCCATAAAGGGGATAAGTCCAGAGGACTGAATAAGACCGGCATGGGCCTGGGTCTTGCCATCGTGAAGCAGATTATTATGAATCATGGCGAGAACATCAAGGTTTATAGCCAGGAGGGGAAGGGAACCCGTTTTGAATTTCACCTGCCCCTGGCCAATCAGGTCAACTTCATCGAGAAGAAATGAGAAGCCCGAAATTGAATATTTTATGTATGGCGTTTCCTGCCGCCTACCTGAGAAAAACGGGATAAAACGGGCGGTTTCGGCATAGAATATGCGCCTTTTGGATAGGCTATGAAAATAAGTTATTATTTCACGGTCAGTTCATACGCAGTTAAAAGATCGAAGGTATCATAAAAACCGTACTCAGGAAGGCAGACGCTGATGGCGCGCGTAACCGGAGGCGTTAGATAAGAGGAGGTAATCAGCATGGATGAGAAGAAGGAGTTTCAGGACGAGTTAGAGAAAAACAGCACGCCTGATGAGACGGTGGATTCTCCCGTTCAGGAGGATACGTTTGTGGGTTCTATGCAGAACGATACCCAGTACCGTTACAGCAGCGATCAGATCCACCAGGATACATGGACGAACCAGGGAGAGGGATATCAGGGACAGCCCCAACAGTCTTACCAAAACGGCGGTCAGTATCAGCAATGGGGAGGTTATCAAGGACAGCCCCAGCAGTCCGCCGCAGGCCAGGGATGGCAGGGAGGCGGCGGATATCACCAGCCGCCCTACGGAGGAAACTACAGCGGCTATAGGCCCCAGGAGCCGCAAAAGCCCAAGAAAAAGGGGCGGGGCGCGAAAGTCGTGGTTGCGCTTTTGTGCGCGGTGGTACTCGTGGGAGGCGCCTTCGGCGCGTCGGCCCTGGGCAGTTACCTGGGATATGAAAAAGCGGAGGCCAATAACGTGACCTTGGCGGAAGGCGGATCCATCGACCGGACGGACGCGACGGAGCTGCAGAACTCGGATTATTCCAGCGTGGCGGACATCGTGGAGGATGTTTCTAAGTCCCTCGCGACCATCATCGCCGATAACAGCGTCTATGCCACGGGGGCCATCGTCGCGGAGGACGAGAATTATCTCTATGTGGCGACGGTATACCATGTCCTGGCATCCGCGCAAAACGTGCAGATGATCTTCGGGGAGAACGACGAACAGGTGTATCGCCCGGAGCTGCAGGGTGTGGATGTGGATACGGATTTGGCGGTTCTCAGGGTCAATAAAAACGACATCGACGAGGCCCAGCGCAGCGAGCTGAAAATCGCTACCCTGGGCGACAGTACCGGCATGGTGCTGGGAGACCTGGCCATCGCCTTTAGTTCTCCCATAGGATATTACAATACGCCCTCTCTGGGAACCATCAGCGGCCTGGAGAGAGGAGTCTCCTTCTCCGTCAGCAATCAGTCTATTTCCATGGATATGCTGCAGACCGACGCGGCGGTCAACACCAGCGGCGTTTTGGTCAACGGACGGGGAGAGGTTGTGGGCCTTACGCTGGACATGACGATTGAGGATTCGGAAGGAATCGGATTCGCCATCCCCACCTCTACGGCGAAAGAGGTGATCGGTGAGATTATCCAGAAGGGATATGTGGAGAGACCCTATATGGGATTCTCGGGATATAATGCCATGAGCTTTTATCCGAACGGCAGCACCGTGAGCTGGGCGGAGTATTACGGACTTCCCATGGGAGTTCTGGTCGCGGACGTGACGGACGGCAGTCCTGCCGCCCAGGCGGGTCTTCGCGTTTACGACGTGATCATCAGCTTCAACGGCAACATCATCAATAACTTCGATGAGATGAGCGAGTGGCTGAGCCAGTGTGAAGTGGGCGATACGGTAACGATCGAGGTCCTGCGCAACTATATGAACGGCGGGGAAGCGGAAACCGTGGAATTAAGCGTCACGCTGCAGCAAAAACCCCAGAACTAAAATCGAAATCTAAAGAGACGCCGCAATCATCCGAGAGGGTGGTTCGCGGCGTTTTTTGTATGGTCCGGGAGCGTTATTCTTAGGAAAAAGAATGGTAAAAGTATGTTCAGGAAGAAAAATATCTGCTATAATGAAGGAGAAGCTGCCGGGCAGAATCCGGCAAGAATAGGCAAGATACGCGGACAGTCATCGAAGAAAGGGAGAAGACATGACATATATTAAAGAGTTCCAGGACGGTCAGAGGATCATAGGGCATTACTTGTGCAAGGAAAAGTCGATGTTTAAGACGAAGGCGGGGAAGAACTATCTATCCCTGGTGCTGCAGGATAAGACGGGAACCGTGCCCGCCAAGGTCTGGGAGATTAACGTACAGATCGGAGATTTCGCGAAGGGTGATTTTATTAAGGTGGACGCCCAGGTCACCACCTTTCAGGGAGATATCCAGCTCAATGTGCAGCGGCTGCGAAGAAGCATGGAAGGGGAGTATGATCCCCAGGATTACTTGCCCTGTACCGAGAAGGATATTCCCGCCATGTATCAGGAAGTGACAAGGTGGATCGACGGCATGAAAGATCCTTTTCTCAAGAAGCTCTTAAGCCGGTTTTATCTGGAGGATCAGGAACTTGCCGACAAGATTCATCAACATCCCGCGGCCAAGAGCGTGCATCATAATTTTGTGGGCGGGTATCTGGAACACGTCACCTCGGTCACGCGGATGGCGGAATACCTGGCGGGTCAGTACAGTCCCGTCAGGCGGGATCTGGTCATTGCCGCCGCCCTCCTGCACGATATCGGGAAACTGTGGGAGATCAATCCCCTGCCGGCGGGAGATTACAGTACGGCGGGGCAGCTTCTGGGACATATCATGATCGGTTATGAAAAGATCTGCAGGGAGATCTCCCGGATCCCCGATTTTCCCGAGAAGTTAGCGCTGGAACTGGAACATATCATCCTTGCCCATCACGGGGAGCTGGAATTTGGCTCGCCCAAGGTCCCGATGACGATGGAGGCCATGATCATTCACCTGGCGGATAATACGGACGCTAAGCTGAAGATGATTGAGGAGATTCTCAAGAACGATTCCGGGGACGGAGAATGGACGGAATACAATCGATACTTATCCAGAACCTTTTACAAGGGGGGAAAGGAAGAGGAGGAAACATGACGGAACGAGTCAAGCCGCCCGTAACGAAGAACCAACGGATTGAGCTTCTCTGCGAGGATCTGAGCAGTCAGGGCGCGGGAGTGGGCCGTTTTGAAGGCTATACGCTCTTTGTGCCAGGCCTGCTCCCGGGAGAGCGGGGAACGGTACAGGTATTAAAAACCGGAAAGACGTATGGATACGGGAAGCTTTTAACGCTTTTTGAGCCGTCCCAGGAGCGCCGGACACCCTTTTGCGAAGCCTTTCCCCAGTGCGGCGGGTGCCTCTTGCAGCACCTTTCCTACGAAGGACAGCTCCGGTGGAAGCAGCGCCACGTGTATGAGCTTCTGCGCCGGGTGGGAGGCGTTTCCTTGACGGATCTCCCGCCCATAAGAGGCATGGAAGAGGGAGAGCGGCTGCATTACCGCAACAAGGCGCAGTTTCCGGTGCGCATGGTCGATGGGAGGCTGCAAGCAGGGTTCTTCGCTCCCAGGAGCCACAGGCTGATTCCCCTCGCCCAGTGCCCGATCCAGTCGGAGGCGAGCAATCGCCTGCTCGCGCCCCTGCTAAATCTGCTGGAGCAACTGGATGTGACCGCTTATGACGAGGCCACCGGAAAGGGGCTTTTGCGTCATATCCTGATCCGGGACGGACGGAAAAGCGGAGAGGTGCTGGTATGCCTGGTGATCAATGGCCGCCGCCTTCCGGAGGAGAAAAAGATCGCGGCCTTTCTGATGGAGCGGGGCGTTACCTCGGTGAGTGTGAACGTGAATCAGAAGAACACGAATGTGATCCTGGGAGAGGAGACGCGAATCATCGGAGGAAGCCCTACTATTCAGGAACAGATCGGCGATTTGAGGTTTTCGATTTCGCCCTTGTCTTTCTTTCAGGTGAATCCGATCCAGACGGAGCGCCTGTATGAGACGGCGCTTACATTGGCCGGACTTACGGGGGAGGAGATCGTATGGGACGCTTACTGCGGCGCGGGGACGATCTCTCTTTTCCTGGCCCAGAGGGCGAAGAAGGTCTATGGCGTAGAGATCGTGGAGGCCGCGGTAGAAAACGCCTGGGAGAACGCCCGGCAAAACGGCGTCGAAAACGTGGAATTCTTCGTGGGCAAGGCGGAACAAGTGATCCCGGAGCACTTTCAGCAAACGGGAATCCGTCCCCACGTCATCGTGGTGGACCCGCCGAGAGCGGGATGCGACGAATCCCTCCTGAAAACCATCCTCGATATGGCGCCGGATCGGATGGTGTATGTATCCTGCGATCCGGGAACGCTGGCCAGGGACGTGAAATTCTTGCGGCAGGGCGGCATGGAAGTGCGGGAGGTAAGGTGCGTGGACATGTTTCCGGAGACAGGGCATGTGGAGACGGTGGTGGCGCTGTCGTGAAGTGAAAATTGCCCAATGGAACCATGGCAATGATATTGAGTCATCAAGTGTAGAGAATGGGATAAACGGCTCAGATGAAAAATCTCCATGTAGACCAGTTTATGGTTGTGTATCATTTCTCTTGATTTTTTATCGAACTGTTGTTATAATATACTTTCATAACTCCATGGGAGTTGCGCAAGTATAATAATATAACTCCGGACAAATAATGGAAGTATGGAGGTGCTTTTATGGCTATTGTAAGCGATGAACAGGTCATTAAGGTATTACGGCAATACAATCCGTGGTGGCGTAATCCATCTGCAATTAAAGGGGAAAGCAAACCGCAAAAGCGACTTGCCTATTATGAAGCACTCAAAATGATGAAGCATAAAACGCTCCGCCGCTTTGCGGTATTGTCTGGAGCGAGGCGTGTTGGTAAAACAACAATTATGTATCAGATGATAGACACTTTGATTGATGAGGGCATAAGTCCGAAAAATATTTTGTATGTATCTTTCGACAATCCGATTGTAAAACTCGTCAGTGTAGAAACTGTGCTTTCCATTTATGAGTCTCTTTATCCAATCGAGGGAACAAAGTTTATTTTCCTTGATGAGATCCAATATACGGACAATTGGGAATTGTGGATGAAAGTCATCTATGATACGCGAGCGGATATCCGGCTGACCGCCACAGGTTCGGCAAGTCCGATATTGGAAAAAGGCGCGGCGGATAGCGGTACAGGCAGATGGAGTGTTTTGAAGATACCGACAATGTCATTTTATGAGTATTGCTGTCTGCTTCAGCTTGATGAACCAATGCTGCCAGACAACATAAAACTTACAAGGCTCGTAAAAATGAGCAATGCGGAGCTTGGTGACTTAATGGATAAGTTTGCACCGCTTGAGGGACACTTTAATCGCTATCTAATGATTGGCGGTTTCCCAGAGCTTGTATTGTCTGATGATGACATTTATGCTCAGCGAATGCTTCGTGAAGATGTGGTTGATAAGGTAATCAAACGAGATGTGCTGACCCTATTCAATGTTCGAAGTCCGCTTTTAATGGAAAAGCTGTTTTTATATCTTTGTATGAATTCCACAGAGATTTTCAGTGTAACCACGGCAGCAAAGGAATTAGAAAACACTTCGGTCAGCACGATTGACAGTTATATTAAAGCTCTTGAGATGTCTAACCTTATTTATCTGGCAAAGCCGATGGATGTGGGCAGCAAGGGAGCTTTGAAGGGGAAGCCGAAAATCTTTATTGCCGATGCAGCTATCCGCAATGCCGTGTTGATGATAGACGATGTATTATCCGATGAAAGGGAACTCGGAGCAATGGTGGAAACCGCCGTGTATAAGCATATCGTATCTTTCTATCAAGGAAGTACGGCACAGCTCGGCTATTTTAGAAAGGCGAAGGACAACCAGAAAGAAGTTGATGTGGTTATAGAACTACCCCGTGAGAAAATCCTGTGCGAGGTTAAATATCGCAATAATTCCCATATTCCTGCCACCGATGCGATTGTTGAGCTTTGCAGGGACGAAAAATCAAAGGTTACAAATGCTTTCCTTATAACAAAGCAATTAGACGATTTTGGTATTACAAAACATGAAACAGCAGTGCCGATTATGCGGATACCCGCCATAGCGTTTTTATACCTTTTAGGTAAGGCAGAAGCAGACGAACAAAACGGAAAAATGTAACTATAGATGAACCTATAAGAAAACCTTTTGAAGAAAAATTACTTCATCTAATACGAAACATGCTAAACTGCACATATGACGTGATGGCAGAATCTCTTGGAGTATCGCGCAGCACAGTTGGCGCTGAATCCTGCTTCTGTGAAGGATTTGCTGAGAGCACACAAGCAGATGATGAACGGCCTGATTCCGGAAAACGGAAGGTTCCGTTCTAAGGGAGTAGGCGTATTTGACGGGGATGTGGTCGTACACATGGCGCCGCCTGCGGAGTTTGTGTCTGGACAGATTCAGGACTTGTTCGACGGGTATCAGATTTCCGAAATGCACCCGCTGGTAAAAAGCGCTATATTCCATTATGAATTTGAGTTTATTCATCCATTTGCGGATGGCAACGGGCGAATGGGGCGGTTGTGGCACTGTCTACTTCTGGGCACGTGGAAGGAACTATTTTTCTGGCTGCCCATAGAGGAACTGATTCGAACGAGGCAGAAAGAATATTACAATGCACTCGGAAAAGCCGACAGGGAAGCTGACAGTAGCGAATTTGTTCGATTTATGCTTGAGGTTATTCTGGATACATTGAAGCAAACCGTGGTTGTCGGTGAAGCAGAAAATACCGGTACGAGCCCTGTTTCCGAATCCATTCAGCGTCTGCTTGATGCAATCGGAAGCGAAACCATATCTGCTGTCGAGATCATGGAGCGACTCGACATGACGCATCGGCCGACTTTTCGCAAGAACTACCTGACTCCAGCATTAAATGCCGGTGTGATTGAAATGACTATCCCGGATAAGCCTAACAGCAGAAATCAGAAATATCGGAGAAAATAACTTGGTCGCTGATCGACCAAGTAGAGCGATCAAGTCGTCGACCAAGTTATTCTGCCTCTCGCCAACGGCGAGAGTGATAAACACACGGAACTGCCGTTGATGTCGTTCTCTGGAATAAGTAAGGAAGGAGAATCGACATGAAAGAACAACTAATCACGGAAGTTATGTAGAAGAGTATCGTTTATAAGTGTACGGATGAGGGCGTTATGAGGAAAATACTGAGTATTATTTTGGTGGCTTTGATGAGTATAGAATTACTCACTGCGTGTAGTGGAGAAAAGGAATCTGAACATACGCTGACTTTTGAAGAAGGAAAGGAGATCTCTGGCGATGTTATGGGAGTTGATTTTGATATGGTGGGTCTCTTTTTCCAATATACAAATGGAAGTAGTGAGACGATTATGCCGGCAGATGCAATTGGCGTGAAGGCATATCAAAGTGGTACGGAATTAACAGTTATGGTATTTACCGGACAGAAAATCGAAGGCTATATTCAGTGTGATACGAATGTTCAGGCAGGAACTACGGCAGGCATTGTATGGTTATTCCAGCTGGAGGATCATTCTACAGTTTTCGTTGAATGCAGCGATGGACAGAGATTTGATGTTAATATATTTGCGCATAACTCTTGACATTACCAGAGTTTTGGTTCTATTATGAATATTATGAAGTAGACAAAGTAGGAGGAAATACCATGCCAAGGAGCAAAACTCTAAAACTATTTTTGATGGATGGAGAGCCGAGCGGAAGGATCAAATGCTCTCTTGCCAACTGGACGGGAATCGCATACAAAATTCCCCGTACTGCTCTGGATAAATGTAAAGACTTGAATATTCTTAAACAGAGTGGCGTATATTTCCTGTTCGGCACTGATAAGGCGGATAATGCGGTAGTTTACATAGGACAGGCTGGAGTTCGTAAAAATGGAAAGGGTCTTCTTCTGCGGGTGCAGGAGACACATAACTCCATTGATTATTGGACAGAAGCGGTTATGTTCACCACAACAAATAACTCTTTCGGTCCGACGGAGATAAGTTATCTTGAAAATCGTTTCTGTAATATGGCGATTGAAGCCGGACGTTATGTTGTGAAAAACAGCAATGATCCTAATCCCGGGAATATTACAGAGGAAACAGAGAGCGAGCTTGAAGAGTTTATTGACTATGCAAAAATTGTGATGGGGACTCTTGGGCATAAAATATTTGAGCCGTTTGTGCCTTCTAGTGAATCATTAGACACAGAACCTATCTTATACATGGAATATGGAAAAGGCAGGGCATCTGGGAAAAGAACAAGCGATGGATTTGTCGTACTGAAAGGCAGTGTAATCAATCCTACTATGACGAGAAGCTGTCCCGAAAGAACGATAAAGGAACGTAAGAAATATGAGGGAAAAATTGACAGTAACGGTATATTAACGGCTGATGTACTTTTTTCAAGTCCTTCATCAGCTGCTGGGTTCGTTGGTGGCGCGTCCTTGAGTGGAAATGCACTCTGGAAAGACGTTGAAGGGAAAACACTGAAAGCACTTCTTGAAACGGATTGAACTTTCTAATCATTTCAAAATCGCTATATCGCTAAGCTGTGACCTCATGCTATTGTTGGGCGGCAGCAGAAACATAAACCCGCCGACAATAATATGTTACAGCAAGCAGGTAAAATAACAGGATAATAGATGATAGAAAAGTAAAGGTTGAGCTTCAGTATATGGAGGTGAACGCAGGATGGTAGAAAACCAGAACGTAGAATGGAAAGAATCTTGGCGTGACGAATATCTGAAATGGATATGCGGTTTTGCCAATGCGCAGGGTGGCAAGATTTATATCGGTAAGAGGGACGATGGCACTGTCATTGGCGTTAGCGACGCCAAGAAACTGATGTAAGACATTCCAAACAAAATCCCGAATAAGCTGGGCATCGCTGCGGATGTAAATCTTCTCACCGAAAATGGGGTAGAATAGGGCATGGGTCTGGGCAAGTATCAGTTCATTTAATAAACGATAGACATGTAAATTTTTTGTGGCACATTGACTCGATGGCAAAAAACGAGTATAATATGGATAGAATATTGCTACCAAATAACAGATGGGAGGTACCGTTATGAATATTCGTCCGTCCGCAGCCATCCGCCAGAATTACAATGAGATTGCCGAAATGTGCAGAAAGACCGCTGAACCGGTTTTCCTTACCAAGAACGGAGAAGGAGATTTGGTGGTCATGGACATCGGAACCTACAACCGCAGGGAAAAAATGCTGAAGCTCCGTGAGGAACTGCTTGCCGTCGAGGAGGACAGGATGCGTGGAAGCAAAGGTTATTCTGTTGAAGAAGTCGCTGCAATGATGCGTAGTGCAATCAAGGAGGCGGCAGGTCATGGAACAGCAGAATAAATACCGTGTGATCGTATCAGAACGGGCAACACAGATGCTCGTTTCCCATGCCGCGTTTCTGGCACAGGTCAGCGAGGAAGCGGCGGAACGGCTGACATCTGAATTTGAAAAGGCAGCAAATTCATTAAAATCGATGCCGCAGAGATGTCCGTGGCTTACAGGGGAATATATCCCTAGAAATGCCTACCGCTTTATCCTGTTTGAAAAATATTATATGATAATCTTCCAGATAGTAGACGACATAGTTTATGCCGATTATGTGGTAGATTGCAGGCAGGATTATAGCTGGCTTATCAAATAACAACAGAATATCGGAATGACCTTGTACAGCATAGAGGCTCTCGAATTTCAAGTATGCTTTGAGTAAAAATGGATAATCTACCGCTTTTACTCAAAGCTATTTTGCTAGGCTGCATAAGAAATATACATCAGAACTTATCAACAGCAAATGAAAGAATGGAGATGAACTGCATGATCAAAAAAATGTCCGACAAAGAGCTTGCCTTAGGTTTTGCGCGTTCCTTTATAGGCGATTACGAGTTCTCCGATCCGATGCTTTCTAATGAAGAACAGATAGAATGTAATCTGCTAAAGCCTCTGCAGGAGTCCGAACGGTACTGCTCCATTGGCGTATATCAAGGGGAAACCTTGATTGGGCTATTTGTCTATCTTGTGATCTGCGAAGAAAAGTATGCGGAGATGATCCTGGGATTATCCAAAATAGAAGCAGCTTATTCCGAGATGATGGAATATCTGCAATCCAATTTTTCGGGATTTCATTGTGACTTTGTGTTTAATCCGCGAAATAAGATGCTGTATCGCTTACTTGAAGAGCAGGGGGCGTCATTTGAGAAAGAACAGACGAAAATGGTGCTGCAGAGAATTGTCCCGACACGAATCCCGGAGAATATTGTCCCTTACACCCCGTACTATTGGACAGGCTATCAAGCCATCCACGACGATACCGAAAGATACTGGACTGCGGAGAAAACGGTTTCCCGTCCGGACCGATTCCGGGTTTTCCTCGCATTAGACGGAGATGAGGTTGTCGGCTATATGGATGTAACCGTTGGCTTTGACGAAAACGAACCCTTTGACCTATTCGTGCGGGAGGATATGCGGAGAAAGGGGTATGGCCGCGGTCTTTTGGCAAAAGCCGTTGAGGAGAACAGGCCAAAGGGAATGACGTGCCTGGTTGACTATGATAATACCGCGGCCATAAACCTTTATCGGTCGATGGGCTTTGTGAAAGACGAGTTTGGGGGCAATTTGACTGCCTACATGACTTTATAAAAGTAAGGCACGAACTTTTTACGGTTCGTGCCTTGGGCTCATAGC
>CALWBZ010000086.1 GCA_944376225.1 uncultured Clostridia bacterium
TCCCTTCTTTCATGCGTTCCCGCAGCTTCTCTAATTGTTCGGGATTCATCCCCTTTCCGTCGTCGGTGACCCGGATTCGGATGGCGCTAGTTCCTTCTTTCATGATCTCCACGCGGATCATGAGATACTGGCGCGCCGCGGAAAAGCCGTGCCGAATGGCATTGTTCACCAGGGGCTGAATCGTGAGAGAGGGCATCCTGCGATCCGTCAGTCCCTCGTCCGTTTGCAGCTGCAGAAGGATATGATCGTTATAGCGCAGATTCTCCACCTTCACATACTCCCTCACCGCGTCCGCCTCCTCTTCCACCGTACACCAAGCGTTTCCCCGAAGACGCAGACGCAGGATGTTGCTGAGGGCCACCAGCGCCTCCTCTACCTTGTCGTAATCCCCTAAGGCCACGGTCATCCGGATGGCTTCCAGGGCATTGAAGAGGAAATGGGGATCCATCTGCATCTTCAGAAAGCGCAGCGTAGCCTCCTTCTCCGACAATTCTACCTGGTACACCTGATGAATCAGCGTATGAATATGACTCAACATCTGTTGAAGGGTCTGATTGACCTCGCTGATCTCATCTTCCTGATCGTCCGCGAAGACCACCTCCATGGAACCGTCCCTGACCTGTTTCATTCGGCTGATAAGGGTGCGCAGGCGCAGGGGGACGGAACGGAAAAAGGTTTTCAAAAAGACAAGCATCAGGAGGCTGCTGACCAAAATGGCGCAGACCACGAGCCAGACGCCCCAGTTCAGGGTGGAATGGTATAGATCCATGGGATAAGCGTAATAAATCTTGAGCGCCGGGCTCTTTAGATTCTGTTCATAGATCCGCCAGCTCTGCCCTTCGTAGCGGAAATCTCCCGCCTTCCCTTCCTGAACATAGGAGAGCAGCGCCTCTTCCTTATTCGTATCTCCCTGAAGGCTATAGAGAACTCCCGTCTCCTCCTCGCAGAAGAACACGTCCACCCCCTCCGTCAGCGTGTCGGCCACCCCCAGGAGGTCTTCCGTCCGCATACAGATCTCCAGGTAACCGGCGGGCGTGGTGCTGTTCTCCCGGTAGATGTGGCAAAACAGAGAGAAGACCCGGGGCCCTATCCCCGTCGTAGGAAACACGAGCTGCCTGTAGTTCTCCTCGTTTTGGGCTTCATATAAAAAGGAGGAACCTCCCACGTAAAACGCCTCGTATTCCAGGTTTTCCACCGCCTCCATCCAAGGCTGATCCTTCATGACCCGTTTGGGATAGATCATGTTCTGATACCGGGGGATCCGGTTGTCTACGGCGTAGATTCTCAAATCCTCGATCCGGGGATTCATCTGGCTGATGCTCCCTAAAAACATGCCGAATTCTCCCACGGCCTTCAACAGATATTTGTCCGGATTCCCGCTGTAGTTTTCCAGATAATCGATCAATTCCGGATTGCCGGCGATGCTTTTGGCGGTGATCTCCATTTCTTGGATCCTGTGAGAAATCTCCCCGGTGATCCCCAAAAGATCATTCTTCACCTGGCTCTCCACGTTCTGCCGCTGCATGTAGGTCATCTGATAGACCCAGACCAGGAGAAAAATCGTAAGGGGCAGACAAAAACTGATCAGAAATCCCATGGTAATTTTATAGGACAGGCTTTTTTTCTTCACAATCCATCCCTCCTTCATATGATTTTCATTATAGGGATTCTTCACGGAAACGTCAATATCTCCTTGTATTTCTTGACTAACCCCGTCAATTCCATTATAATCAATATTATCAATCCGTGGAGGTATAGGAGTATGGAAATTGTGCTTTGTGTCGGAAGTTCCTGTCACCTAAAAGGAGCTCCTGCTATTTTGCGGCGTATCAACGCCCTGATCGCGGACTACCGCCTGGAGGATCGGATCACTCTGTCCGGCTCCTTCTGTATGGATCAATGTACCAAAGGCAACAGCGGCGTCTGTGTGAAAGTGGACGGGCGGATCCATTCCGTGACGGCCGCGACCATCGACGACTTCTTCCGCCGGGAGGTCGTACAAAAACTGGAGGAGGCTAAGGAATGACCAGTATCATCAGTCTGAAGAAAGTGCGGTGTAAGAACTGCCATAAATGTATTCGCTCCTGCCCGGTCAATTCTATCATGTATAAAGATGATCAGGCGCAGATCATGCCGGAACAGTGCGTCCTGTGCGGGCACTGTATTAACACTTGTCCTCAGAACGCGAAGACCGTCTTGAGCGATATCTTTAAGATTCGCGGCTACATTAAGAACGGCGTCGTCACCGTAGTTTCCATTGCCCCTTCTTTCTCCGGGCTCCTAGAGCGAGCGGATCTTGTGAGCGCGGTTTTGAAAAAACTGGGCTTTACATATGTCCACGAGACTTCTCAGGGCGCCGCCCTCGTGTCGGCGGAATATTCCCGACTGCTGGAGCTGGGCACCATGGACAATATGATTACCACCTGCTGCCCCACCATCAACATGCTGCTCGAAAAATATTATCCCGACCTTTTGCCTATGATGGCCCCGGTGGTTTCTCCCATGATCGCCCACGCGAAGCTCCTTAGAGAGCAGTACGGGCCGGAGGCCAAGATCATCTTCGCCGGCCCCTGTATCTCCAAAAAGGAGGAGGCCCGGGATCCCCGGCACGCGGGTCTAATCGACGCGGTGCTGACCTTCGAGGAGCTGATCGGCTGGGTGCAGGAGAGCGGCATCGATCTTGATTCTTTGACGAGCGTTCCCTTCGACAATCCCAGTCCTAAGTCCGCCAGGATGTATCCGGTGACCAGCGGCATCGTCACCACCCTCCTCGCTCAGGAAGGCTTCCACGGCTATAAACCTCTGTGTGTGGACGATGTGGAAAACTGCAAGGCCCTCTTCGACGACCTGCGTAAGGGTTCCATTCACGGCTGCTTTATCGAAGTCAACGCCTGTCCCGGGGGCTGCATCAACGGCCCCGTGGCCGGCCACAGTACGGGCCGCTTCTCCGCCCAGCTTTCTGTGGAAGAGTACACCGGCGGGGAAAAGACTGAGTTTCCCGAACTGCCCCGGGGCAGGGATCTTTCGATGACCTTTGCGGACGCGAGCATCCGGGAGAACATGCCCACGGAAGAGGAGATCCGAAAGATCCTGCGAAGGATCGGGAAAGAGACCCGGGAAGACGAGCTGAACTGCGGCGCCTGCGGGTATTCTACCTGCCGGGAGAAAGCCGTCTCCATCTTCCAGGGCAAGTGCGAACCCACCATGTGCCTGCCTTATATGAAGGAACTGGCCCAGTCCCTCTCCAACAGCATCCTGAAGGTGACGCCCAACGTGATCTTCGTGGTGGATGAGGATCTGCGGATCCGGGAATTTAACGAGCAGGCGGAACGAGTTTTCGGCATCACCCGCAAGGAGGCCCTGGATACCTATCTGTACGAGCTGATCGACACCGCGGATTATGAACACATCATCCAAAACCGCAGCGCCTATCTGGACCGCGTCGTCTCCTATGACAACCTGGGCATCACCTTCAGCGCGAACATCCTTTACATGCCGGAACAGCGCATGGTCCTGGGCATCCTCAAGGATATTACGAAGGAAGAACAGGATCGGGCTCACCAGCATCGGCTTCGGATGGATACCATCTCCATGGCCCAGAAGGTCATCGACAAACAGATGACCGTGGCCCAGGAGATCGCGGGACTCTTAGGAGAGACCACCGCGGAGACCAAGGTCACGCTCTCTAAGCTGAAGGATATGGTTTCCGAGGAGGGATAAACTATGCGGCATGTCGTGGAATGTGTATATAAAAGCCTGAATCATAAGGGGGAAGAACTCTGCGGCGATAAGGTGGAGATCGTCCGCACCGCCGGTTCGGACATCCTGGTGCTGGCGGACGGCCTGGGAAGCGGCGTCAAGGCCAATATCCTGTCCACTCTGACCTCGAAGATCATCGCCACCATGATGCGGGAGGGGGCGCCCCTGGAGGACACGGTGGAAACCATCAGCAGCACCCTGCCCCTCTGTTCCGTCCGTCACCTGGCCTACTCCACTTTCAGCATCCTGGAGATCGCCCATGACGGCCGGGCCCATCTGGTGGAATTCGATAATCCCGCCTGTTTCTGCCTGCGGAATGGGGAACTGATTCGCCCCTCCTTCGTAAAACGAGAGATCGCGGGCAAGGAGATTCACGAGAGCTTCTTCCAAGTGGAACTGGGGGATTATTATGTACTCGTGAGCGACGGCGTGATTTATGCCGGCGTGGGCGAGACGCTGAATTTCGGCTGGACCTGGGATCATGTGGCGGACTATCTTCGTCAAGAGTCCAAAAAGCGCCCCTCGGCCCATCGCCTCGCCCATCAGCTTTCCGCCGCCTGTAACGACCTTTATATGGGAAAACCCGGGGACGATACCACCGTGGCGGTGGCCAAGGTGATTCCCGCGAGCCGCGTGCATCTTTTGGCCAGTCCTCCCCAGGATAAGAAAGATGACGAACGGATGGTCCGGGAATTCATGAAGGATTCGGACATCCGCATCGTCTGCGGCGGCACCAGCGGCAACATGGTGGCCCGCGTCCTCGAGAAGCCTCTTAAGGCATCCCTGGATTATTCCGACCCTTCTCTCCCGCCCACCGCCGAGATCGAGGGCATTAGCCTGGTGACGGAGGGTGTCCTAACCCTGAGTAAGACCCTGGAGATCCTGCGTCAGTGCGTGACCGATACGGGCGAAGTGGAAAACCTGGATCTCCTGGACGGGAATAACGGCGCGGCCCAGATCGCCAAGATCATCCTGGAAAAATGCACGCATCTTTCCCTCTATATCGGCCAGGCCATCAACCCGGCCCATCAGAACCCGGATCTGCCCTTTGACCTAAGCATCAAGGCCAGGCTTTTAGAAGAACTCGCGGAACTGGCGGGGAAACTGGGTCGGGTGGTCGAACGCTATTATTATTAAATCGGAGGTCTTCCCATGAAAACATGGATACATCCCCAGGATCCTTACCGGATGAACTGGATCGAAGGCGTGAAAGAATGGGGAACCGTCCTCTGTCCTCCTTCCCTGTCCGTGACGGTGACGCAGGAGGCGAGGGAGGACGGGAGCCTGACGGAATGCTACATTTTCCGGAACGATTCTTCTAAGGACGTCTTCACATCCCGTACGGACATCGGTATCTATACGCCCTTTAATGACAGCTATGACGATCCCGAGACCTGCCTGATTCATCGCTGCCATACCCATATTTGGTGCGGCGGGGAATCGAGCTGGGTCATGGCGCTGCGTATGGGAGCTTGCCCTCCCCATCTTGGACTTGCCCTCCTCGCGGGCAGTCTGTGTGGCTATAGCGTAGAACGAGATCTGTCCAAGATCAGTAATGACCGGGGGGATTTCATTCTGCATCCCTCTCCCCTCCATCTGGCGCCAGGCGAGAGCTATACGCTCAAATGGGTTCTCTTCTGGCATCAGGGCCGGGAGGATTTTCGGTCCCACCTGCAAAAATATGGTCTAACGCCCGTCAAAGCTGACCGCTTTGTATACTTTTCCGGCGAAAATGTATCCTATGATGCCGGAAAGGGACGGAAGACCTTGACGTCGCCTCCTCCCGGCATCATAGGTCCGGAGGAAGGCGAAGCTTTCTTTCGGATCCTCGTACTTCCCGATCTTTTGCTCCTCGCGGAGCGGCGCTGCCGTTTTATCATAAAGAACCAACAGTTTCACGCCCCCCAAAGTCACTTGGATGGCGCCTACCTAATCTATGATAATGAGGAAGGTCACATGTATTATGACGCTCGTTACGATTACAACGGAGGACGAGAACGGGTGGGTATGGGGCTCCTTCTTGCCGAATTTCTGAAAAGACAGAATCTGCCCGGCCTTGAGGCAAGTCTCCGGAAATACCGGACATACGTATGTCGGGAACTGGTGAATCCTTCTACCGGCGAAGTCTATAACGACGCGGGGCGAGATAATGCTTACAAAAGGCTCTATAATTCTCCTTGGTATGCTCGGTTCTTTCTGGAGCTTTATGATTTGTGGCATCATGAAGAGGATTTGGATCTTTCCCTTTGCATTCTGGATGACTACTATGCCCAGGGAGGCGATCGTTTTTACGCCATTGCAATCCCGGTTCAGATGATTCTGAAGGCCCTTTCTCATCGGAAATCGGATCAGTATCGCATGGAGCGGCATTTTGTGAAACATGCTGAATTTCTTCTGGAACGGGGGATCCACTATCCGCCTCACGAAGTGAACTTCGAACAGAGCATCGTAGCGCCCGCCGCCGTCTTTCTGCTGGAGATGTACGCCGTCACCGGAGAGGAGCGATATCTTAAAGGGGCTCAGGAGCACATTCGCCTGCTGGATATGATGAACGGTTTTCAGCCGGATGATCACCTGTTCGAAAATTCGATCCGCCATTGGGACGGATTCTGGTTTGGTAAACGGCGTCTTTACGGCGATACTTTTCCTCACTACTGGAGCGCGCTGACGGGTTTGGCTTTTCGTCTTTACGGCAGGCTGACTCGCCGGGAAGAATGGCTTAAACGGGGCGAGAATTCGCTGCGGGGAGTGCTCGGACTCTACGCCTTTGCTGACGGTGCCGCATCCTGCGCCTATGTATATCCCCTCACGGTCAACGGTCAAAATGCCCGCGGGGCGGATCCTTACGCTAACGATCAAGACTGGGGCCTGTATTTCGCTCTCAAAGAACTGGCTCCCTTAAAGTAAACATCGATTTTCATTATACAAGGAGGTATCATTACATGCAAATCTTAAATCCTTTGGACTTCGGCGCGGATCCCAGCGGCCGCGTCCTCTGTACCGAGGCGCTGCAGAAGGCCATCGACGCGGCCTCCGCTCTGTCGGGGACGCTTCGCTTCCCTGCGGGCGTCTACCTGACCGGTTCCCTCTTTCTAAAGTCCAACATGACCCTGGAACTCCCGAAAGACGCCACCTTGTTGGGCGTGGTGGACGAATCCGCCTATCCCATGCTGCCCACCCGTGTGGCCGGCATCGAGATGGTCTGGCCCGCGGGACTCCTGAACGTACGGGAGGCCGAGAACGTGAAGATCTGCGGCGGCGGAACCGTGGACGGCCAGGGGGAATACTGGTGGGATAAATACTGGGGACAGGATCGTTTGGGCGGCATGCGGGGCGTCTACACCCCCAAGGGGCTGCGATGGGCCGTGGACTATGACTGCACCCGTCCCCGCAATCTGATCGTCTATCAGTCCAAGCATGTTACGATCAGCGGTCTCGTATCGAAACGATCCCCCTTCTGGAACATCCATTTGTGTTACAGTGAAGATCTTCTGGTAGAACATGTCTCGATCGGGCAAAACGAAGGCCCCAGCACCGACGGTATCGACATCGATTCCTGTAACGGAGCCGTCATCCGCCGCTGCCGCATCACCTGCAACGACGACAGCATCTGCGTGAAATCCGGCCGTGACGCGGACGGCCTGCGGGTAAATCGGGTCTGTGAGAATATCGAGATCTACGACTGCGACCTGGGCCTGGGCGCCGGCATCACCTTGGGATCCGAGACCTCCGGCGGCATCCGGAACGTCTACATTCACGACTGCCGTTACGACCGCACCTCCTGCGGGTTCCGCATCAAGTCTGCCCGAACCCGGGGCGGCCTGATCGAAAGGATTCGCGTCCGCAACCTCCGAATGACCGATGTGCGGGAGGTCTTCAGCTTCGATCTGGACTGGAATCCCTCTTACAGCTATTGCGAGATTCCCGCGAATTATACCGGTGAAGTGCCCGAACACTGGAAGGTGCTATCCGCTCCCGTGTCCAAAGAACAGGGAATCCCTCGGGTACGGGATATCGACATCGCGGATATCGAGGCTTCCCTGTCTCCCGATTACAGGGGCAAGTCCTACGCCTTTCGCGTCAACGCCTATTCTGAGGAACCTATGCGGGATATCCGCATGAAAAACGTGTCCATCAAGGCCTACGAGTTTGGTTCCGTCAGCCATATCAAAGACTGGGAACTGGATCATGTCCGCGTGGACATTTGTCAGAATCCGGATTTTACCGAATAAGGAGGGCAGCACCATGACTTTTGATTTTTCTTCCTATGCCGACGGCAAGACCCTATGCACATCCTTTTTACAGCAGGCCATCGATGCCGTCCCCGCCGGGGGAACGCTCCTCGTCCCC
>CALWBZ010000087.1 GCA_944376225.1 uncultured Clostridia bacterium
CCTTCTATTATATTTTCATCGTATCGATCAGCGATCCGGACCGTGTCCGGGAGGGAGCGATGATCCTATATCCTCAAGGGTTTTCCTTGGAAGCCTACAAGGTGACGTTGACCCACGCGCGCTTCTATTCCTCCCTGCGGGTTTCGATATTGCGGACGCTGGCGGGTACGGCCCTGGGCGTGGCCTTTTCCAGCGCCCTGGCCTATGGGGTCTCCCGTCCCTATCTGAGAGGACGCAGGGGTCTCACCCTGTTTCTGATCTTCACCATGCTGTTTAACGGGGGGATGATCCCCACCTATCTGGTGGTGCGCTATACCGGGCTGATCGACACGATCTGGGCGCTCATCATTCCCAACATGATCAACACCTTTAACGTGATCGTGCTGATCAATTTCTTCCGGGCGGTGCCCGCGGAACTGGAGGAATCCGCGAAGATAGACGGAGCCAATGACGTGGTGATCTTCGTAAGGCTCATGATCCCGGTGGCCATGCCCTCCATCGCCACGATCACCCTCTTCATCGCGGTCTACCATTGGAACGCCCTGATGGACGGGATTTTATATATCAACACCGCCTCCAAGAAACCCTTGCAGGTATACTTGAACGATATCGTGGTGGCGGGCCAGACAGAGGATATGTTCCAGGACGCTTCCTCCCGGTGGATGCCTACGATGTCATTAAAGACGGCGACCATTTTTGCCTCTACACTGCCGATCCTGATCGTTTATCCCTTCTTGCAGAAGTATTTCGTCAAGGGCGTGATGGTCGGTTCAGTGAAAGGATAAATTCAATCGATTTTAGAAAGGAGCGGTATTATGAAGAAGATGTGGGCATGGATGCTGATCGTGATCCTTGTGCTCGGCATGGCGCCCGGCTGCGGCCAGGCGGAGAGGGAATCCTCTCAGGCGGAGCGCTCCCAGGCGGAAGAAAGCGTCGGGCAGCAATCCGAGACGGAGGTTCCGGAGGACACGCCCTTGGCGTTGACCTTCCTGTGTCAGATCAACGTGGATACGGAAGGGTACGACGTCAACGACAACCCGTATATCAACTATGTCCGGGAGGCCAACAACCTGGATATCACGCTGATCAGCGAGAGCGCGAACTATGCCAGCAAGGTCTCGACGATTATGTCCTCGGGGGAACTGCCGGACTACGTACAGCTGACGAAGGCGTTGTATTTTCAGTACGCTCAGGGAGGGCTTCTGCTGGAACTGGACGGGATGCTGAACGAGACGGATTATCCCAACCTCATGTCCGGGGTGAGCGAGGAATACTGGGGGTATTCCAAGGTGGACGGAAAGATCTATGGGATCCCCTTCGTCCGCTACGACACGACGCCCTATCTGTCCTATGCCAGAAGGGATTGGCTGGATAATTTGGGAATCGATCCGACGGAATTGAAGACGGTGGACGATTATTACAACATGTTGTATGCTTTCACCTATCAGGATCCGGACGGAAACGGCCAGGACGACACCTACGGCCTGTCTAGTTGTACCGGCGGGACGGCCAGGGACAGCGTGGCGGAACGATACATGGGAATGCTGTTTCTGGACGCCTTCGACGCGGCCAACATGAAGGTGATTGACGGACAGGTGACGCCCAATTATATCCTGGACGGATACAAAGATTATCTGGCCTTCCTGGCTAAATTGTACGCGGACGGAATCATCGTGCCGGATTATATCACGAAAACCCAGACCCAGACGGAGGAGGAATTCCGCAACGGCAAGTACGGCGTGCTGAACCTGTTCTGGTCCCTGTCCGGACTGAACGAGATGCGGGACAATCTGTATCCCCTTACGCCGCCGGAACGGGTGGACGGATCGGGACAGTCCCAATACGTATATCCCACGCCGGTGCGTCACTATATCGGCATCACGACGGACTGTGAACATCCGGAGGCCGTGCTCAAGCTCTACGACTGGTCCGAGACGGACGAGGGATCCGTCTTCGTACACGCGGGCGTCGAAGGATGGGACTACGATGTGACGGACGGAAACCTGGTGATTCGGGAAGACCGTGTGGGCATCAACTGGGCATGGCGGTTTATCACCCTGGGACATCAGTAATCCAACGTGGACGAGCAGCTGCTGCCCATCCTGACCCAGTCTTGGGGAGAGGACGCGATGGATCAGCTGAAGCTGTCCGAGGAGTACGGAACCAATGATCCCCTCTATGTATCCTCGCCCATCTTTAATGAACTGGCGGACTACGACCTAGATACCTATGTGGCCCAGTACAGGGATCAGGTGATCATGGGTCAGGTAGATCTGGACGATACCTGGGAGGAATACGTACAGGGATGGAAGGATGCCGGCGGCCAGGAATGGATGGACCTGTATACGGACTGGTATAACACGTCCTATCAGAGTTGAGGAGGAATCCGATGAGGGAGATATGGAGAGACGATTTTAGTGGATTTCCCATAGGGGCCTTTCCCTACGATCCGGAACATTCCGCCATGGGGGAGTACCACTACTATCCGGCGAAAGGATATCAGGGGGCCTGGTATGATCCGATCACGGGGTCTTCATTTAGAGGGCCCTCCTGGATCATCACAGAAGAAGGCGGCAAACATTATATGGAGCAGACCCGGCTGGGCGCTCCCGGAGAGCATGTGTCCTGTCCCACGCTGGCGGCGGGACATAAGGACTGGAAGGATTATCGCCTGTCCGTCAGCATGCGGAGGTTGTCTTTGCAGGAACCCGCCGGCATCCTCTTTCGCTATCAGACCAGTCTGATGCATTATGCCCTGTACCTAAACGCACAGAAGGTGCAGTTGGCGCGGATATGCAAAGAGGAATGCAAGATACTGAAAGAAGCGGATTACGCCTATGACGGAGACCGGTTTTATAGGCTGGAGGCGGAGGTGAAGGGAGACCGAATCCTGGTGAGAATCGACGGAAAGGAAGTGCTGGACGTCTGCGACGGCGCGTACGCGGAGGGCGGAATCGCCCTGGCGGCCTATATGCCCGCGCAGTACACGGACGTTACGGTTTCCATGGAGGAAGAAGAGATCGAAAGGCTTGCCGGAAACAGGGCGGAGGCGGAGATCCGTCTGGCTCGGAAGAAGGCGGATTATCCAAGGCCCAGGCTGTGGAAGGTGATCGATCTGAAGAACTTCGGCGCGGGGCGGCAGATCCGCTTCGGTCATCTGACGGGAACAGAGGAGATGTTCTTCGTCATGGCCCAGCACCAGAAACGGGTGTTTAAGGATCGTTACGCCAATATCAGCTGCCTGACCGCCGTCAGCGTGGAAACGGGAGAGGTGCTGTGGCAGAAGGGGGAACCTTCGGAGAATCAGGATCATCAGTATCTGACGGCGGATCTGCCTTTTCAGATTTACGACATTGACGGAGACGGCATAGACGAGGTGATCCTGGCCAGGAACTTTCAGCTGATGATTCTGGACGGCCGGGACGGCAGCGTGAAGAAAAGGGCGTGGACGCCCTTTAATGAGGAAGCTCCGGAGAACCTATGTAATATCGAGTTCGGAAAGCATGCCTTCGAGAGGCTCAATGTGGACGCCATTCGGATCGTGAATACCCGGGGAAGCGCCCGGCCGGAGCAGATCATGATCAAGGACAGATACAGCAGACTGTATATTTACGATCAAGACCTGCGGCTGCAATGGAAGTTCACTCACAATAATACGGGACATTTTCCCTATACCTGGGACTTTGACGGAGACGGTAGGGAAGAGATCTTCAGCTGTTACAACATGATCTCCGCTGACGGAGAACTCCTGTGGGAGCTGCCGATTCACAGGGATCATACGGACGAGATCCTGTATGGACCGATCGACCCTGACGGAGAAGAGGTTCTGGCGATCGTGTCAGGATGGGAAGGATTCATGATGGTAGATCGAGAGGGGCGTATCCTGGTTCGGGATATCAACGGGCACGGGCAGCGGATCAGCGCGGGGAACTATTGCCCCGGCCGGCCGGGACTTGAGATCTGTACCACCACCTACTGGGGGAACCAGGGAATCCTATACTTGTACGATTGTAAGGGCCGGGAGATCTGGCATAAGGAACCGGGCAGCAACGGCAATATCATCGCGCCCGTCAACTGGAAGGGGGACGGCACGGAGCTGATCCTGTTAAACGGCAGTCTCAGCTGCGGAGGCATGCTTGACGGAGAAGGGGACAGGGTGGTGCTTTTCCCGGATGACGGACATCCGGATTTATGCGCGGAAGCGCTGGATCTGACTGGAGACAGTCGGGATGAGATCGTGCTCTGGGACGAGAAGAGGATGTATATCTACACCCAGGAAGGAGAGGCGCCGGCGGGGGAGACGGAGTACCGTCCTGTCAAATATCCCCATTATAACGCCTCCAACTATCGGGGAGAATACGCTTTTCCCCGATGGGTCAAGAGACAATAGAAATCATGTTTTATGGAACCGCGCTTTCGCGCCGCGGTTCCTTTTTTGTCCGTGGTCATGAGGGAAAAGAAGGACGCATATACTCCATACAAACCGGAAGTGTGGGATGAATATGCGCCGTAACATTGACAGTGAACTTGTAGCCGCCATCAGCCTCCCGCCGGAGCAGCTCATGGAAACGGGAGAACTGCGAATCGGGTATATGCCGGAGCTCTCCCGTTTTGAGGTCATCATACGCTATCATGGAGACCTGGAGGATATATTGGAAAGACTGCCGGGGGTGTATGGCGAAAAGCTGACGGAACAGTACGCGATCCTGGCGCTCAGCCGGGAAGAGATCGAGGAGATTTCCACCTGGACCCAGGTGGAGTACGTGGAAAAGCCCAAGGCCTTGCTGCCCTCGGATCTGGGGGCGCTGAGGGAGTCCTGTATCACTACGGTGCAGATCCCCCAGACCTTCGGACTGCACGGCAGGGGGACATGTATCGGCATCATGGATTCCGGGATCGATTATCTGCATCCGGCGTTTATCGCGGAGGACGGACAGAGCCGTATCGCGGCGCTATGGGATCAGACCCTGGGAGAGATCTATACGAAAGAACAGATCACCCGGGCGATTCGGGCGGCGGAGGAAGGAGGCAGGGAGGCGGCTTATGAAATCGTCCCCAGTCAGGATACGCTGGGGCACGGCACTCAGGTGGCGGGGATCGCGGCGGGAAACGGCAGAGGCAGCGACGGAACCTCCCGGGGCGTAGCCGACGAGGCGGAGCTTATCGTCGTTAAGCTTACGGAGAATCAGGGATACGGATTCACCAAGACCACCTCGGCCATGCGGGCGCTGAAATATATCGTTGAGACCGCCAGAGACATGGGGAAGCCGGTGGCCGTCAACGTCAGTATGGGGACCAACATCGGCGGCCATGACGGACAGTCCCTGTTTGAAACCTATATCGACGACTGGAGCCGGCGATGGATCAATTCCATCGTTGTGGCGGCGGGAAACGAACGGGCGGCGGGCAGGCATGTGAGCGGGATGCTGACGGCAGGAGAATGGAAAGAGATCGAGGTGCGCGTGGGAGAAGGGAGACCCAGCGTGATGTTTCAGATCTGGAAAGAATACGCGGATCGTTTGTATGTCAACGTAAGCGCCCCCAACGGACAGAACACGGGGTTTGTCCGTGAAGGAAGCGGGCTCCTCAATACGGTGATCGACGGTACCCGGGTGCTGATTTACTTTGGGGAACCCAATCCCTATTCCCCTTCTTCGACCATCTATATCAACCTCTTTGCCAGGGAACGGGTGGCCCCGGGATTATGGAGGATCTATCTGCAAGGGGAAAATCTGATCAGCGGCAGATACGATATCTGGATGACGGGCAATGTATCCGGCAGGGGAAACACCTATTTCCTCATGCCGGACGAAGAGACGACCATCACGATGCCGGTCACGGCGAGAAGCGTGATTGGGGTCGCGGCCTATAACCACGCGACGGGAGCGATCGCGCCTTTTTCCGGCAGAGGGTATTCCAGGAACGATCAGATCATCAGTCCCGATCTGGCGGCGCCGGGGGTGAACATCCTGACGGCCTTTCCCGGAGGGGGATACGGCCTGGCCAGCGGAACCAGCATTGCAGCTCCCTTCGTCAGCGGAGCCGCGGCATTAATGCTGGAATGGGGCGTGGTACAGGAACACGACGTGTTTCTATACGGAGAACGGTTGCGGGTCATGATGACCAGCGGGGCGGACCGCGATTTTGGAGGACTCTCCTTTCCCAATCGAGACTGGGGATACGGCAAACTCTGTTTGTATCGAACCATGCGGGATCTGGCCAACCAGAACCTAAACGGTCAGTTTGCCATGACCAGGGCCCAGGGGGAGACGGATTGCAGGGAGGCGGCCCTGTCCGAGGACTATGTAGAATTGGTTTTTCAGCGGCGCAGCGACGGGAGGCTGCCCGTTTCCGCGGAAGACGCGGTCTGCGTACGGGAGATCAGCAATAACGATATCCTGGTATTCGTGCGCGTGCCGGAGTTTCAGGATCTGCTTCCTGTTTTTGCCTTTTTTTCCTGGGAGAACATCCCCGTGCTTTACGGGCTTGCGGCGGATGAGACGGCGCTGGACGCCATGGGAATCACCGACGCGAGAGAGCTTCCGCGGATGCCCCTTTCCGGCAGCGGAGTCCGGATAGGCATCGTGGATACGGGGATCGACTATCTGCATCCCTGTTTTCGATATGAGGATGGGAGCAGCAAGATCGTCAGTATCTGGGATCAGGAGGGGCGTGAGGGAGAGCCGCCCGCCTCTAGCTTCTACGGACGGGAATATACCAGAGAGGAGATCGAGGCGGCGATTCGGGCGCAGCAGGCCGGGGAAGACCCTTATGCCATCGTGGGACAGAGGGACCTAAACGGACACGGCACATATGTGGCCGGCGTCGCCGCGGGCCGCGGGGACAGCGCCCAGGGTTTTTCCGGCGCGGCTCCGGACGCGGAACTCATCGTGGTGAAGCTCAAACAGGCGAAGAGAGTGCTGCGGAAGTATTACGGGGTACCGGAGGATGCGGCTGCGTTTCAGCATACGGATATTCAGCAGGGAATCTCTTACCTGGTGGAGAAGGCGGAAGGGCATCCCTTGGTCATCCTGCTTGCCCTGTCGTCTAACTTCGGTCCCCATGACGGCAATTCGGAGCTGGAACAGGCGATCGATTCCTATAGAAGGCAATCGGGAATGATCTTTGTGGGCGCGGGCGGTAACCAGGGGGATACGGCGATGCATTCCTCCGGGCAGTTAAGCGATCGGGCGGAGATCGAGTTCTTTGTGGGTGAGGAAGAAGAGACGCTGCTGCTGACGGTATGGATGAAAGTGCCGGACCAGTTCTCGCTGTCCATGACCTCCCCGAGAGGGTACGAGATCGAACGGATTCCCAGGGGCGTGGGAGGCATGACCAGAAAGCGGATCCCTATCGAAAATACGGTGGTTTCCGTGGAATACTTCCAGGGGGTGGACTGGAACGGGGAGCAGGGGGCGGTCATCCGGATGGAGAAGCCTACGGCGGGGTTATGGAAAATACAGCTTTACGGGGATTCGATCCTGAACGGACGGTATGACGTATACATGCCCCTCAAACAATGGACCAGGCAGGATACCCGGTTTTTGTCCGCGGATCCGGAGCGCACGGTGACCATGCCCGGAACCACGGGAAGTATCCTGACGATCGGGGGATTCCAGCATCTGACCCAAAGCCTCTACCCGCCCTCCGGCCGAGGCCCCACCCGGCAGGACATCCTGAAACCGGATCTGGTCGCCCCGGCCGTAGGGATTTACGGCCCCGTTTCCCCGGAGGGTTATCAGGCGCGCAGCGGAACCAGCGCCGCGGCGGCTCTCGCGGCGGGAGGATGCGCCCAGTTATTACAGTGGGCGGTGGGATATGAGAACCGTCCCGATATCAGTGCCGCCGGGCTGAAGGCGATGCTTTATCGGGGAGCCGAACGCCGTTTGGAGATCCTTTATCCGAATAATCGATGGGGATACGGACAGATGAACGTCTTTCGCAGCTTAGAAAAAAGCTGATATTTTCGGAAGGAGGGGCATATAGTGAAGAAGAGCTGATTGGAGGGATAGAATGGGTCAATTTATTCGTTATCTGCACGGGGTTCTCGACTATGGACCGGTACACATTCAGGACGGGGAAATGATGGTCATTGAAGGGCTTACTTTTGGAGGATCTACGCCCTATTTGTATGTGGAACATCCGGAGAATTTTCAATATGGCGCGGAGGTATCCCGATTTCCTTCCGAACCGATGACGACATGGGTTCTGACAAAAGGAACAGGCGGGCCGATCTGGGTTCCGGTGGAAGATCCGAAAGAGTGGGGGGAAGAGGCGGCCCTGCGTCTCGTGAATTTCAGCGGACAGAACCTGAGCCTGGGTCTGGGAGATCTCCCGGAGGAAATAGAGCCTTTCTTGGAAGACGTGGCGCCGGGAGAGGCTACGGAGTACAGATCCATCGCGCCGGGAATGTATTTTGCGGATCTGGTATTGCCCCAGGAGAATCAAATCCTTGCCAGAATTCCCAGGCTGCACATACACAGAAACGTGCCCTACAGCCTATATATAATTGGAAACGACCAGGATTGGAAGGGCGTGCTGCTAGTGGATGGAGCGGCATATCTTTCCTCAGATTTTTCGTAAAAAGAGTTGCAAGAAATGGAATATTATGGTAAAATTGGCAAAGGTTGCCAATTGAAATACGAAGGAGGATTTATCATGAAGGGGAACTATGAACAGATGACATGCTGGGTAGAGGAACTTAAAAATCCCATAGGCAATCTTATGGGACAGTTGGAACTGCACCAGGAGGAAATCGATCTGGACTTTTATCATCGTCTATGGGAAAATTGCAGGGATCTGAATGAGGATGTCAACCGCCTCGTGCAGCTGATTCGGATGCGCGCGGGCGACGTATTGCCCCATTGGGAATCCGTATGGCTTCCGGAGAGACTCGAGCGTGCCCTGCAGGCGAAAGAAGAATTGGGACGCCGCAAAGGAATTTTTTTTCGTTCGGAATATTTGCAGGCGGACCATAGGATATGGACGGACGGGGGGATGATACAGGAACTGATGGAACAGCTGCTGCATCATGTGATTCGGTACGCGGAAAAAGGGAACACAATCCGGCTGGGGGCCCAGGTTCGTTCCGAACTCGCCACGCTCTGGGTCGAGAACGAAGGACAGGGATTTGCTTTAATGCCCCGTAGGCTGTACACATCGGAGGCGAGACGGCGGGGGAGGAGTCTGTATACGGGCCTGGGATCCCGACTGGAGCTGTGTCGGGGCTTGGCGCAGCTATTGGGCGGAGAACTCTCGGAAGAGTACGCGCGGCGGGGAGGAATCCGCGTCGAGCTGCATCTTCCCGCCCTTTGTCCGTGAAAAAGAAAAGAAATTGCAGATTTTGAAAAAAAGTGTTGACAAGTCTGAGGAATTCAAGTATAATTATCTTCGCTGCAGATGAGCGCGGCGCGTGGGCATGACGAGCGGCCAACACGGTGCAAACCGGGGTATAGCTCAGTTTGGCTAGAGCGCTTGATTTGGGATCAAGAGGCCGCAGGTTCAAGTCCTGTTACCCCGATTCTGCGGGTGTAGTTCAATGGTAGAACACCAGCCTTCCAAGCTGGATACG
>CALWBZ010000088.1 GCA_944376225.1 uncultured Clostridia bacterium
CCCGCAGGGGGACGCTGGCGTTTTCGCAATAGGGAGAGGAGCCGTGCCAGGGCGTGCCCCAGCCTAAGAACCCCTCCGCCGTCTCCTGCACGAAGACCATGTCCCCGTTGATAATCACGGCGTCCCGGTAGTCTCTCCACCGTTCGGCCTGGGTGGTCTTGCCGATGCCGGAAGGCCCCAGGAACATGATGCCCCGGCCATGATCGTCAATGAGGGAACTGTGGATCTGGAGCATCCGGCGCTGCACCGCGTGGGTGTAGAAGGCTTGAATGAGGAATTCCTGTAGATGTCTCACATCTTCTAATCGTAAGATATGATTTTCCCTCCAATCCCGGGAAGAAAGCATCAAATCCCCATCTATGCGAAGGACATGGGCGACGTCTCCGCATACGTCATACTGCTCGTGTCCATACCTGACCCGTTCTTCCGCCCGCAGAAACCGGATCTCCGCCCCTTCCTCATCTTCCTCCGTTCTGAACCGATCCCAGATTTTACATAATAGATCTTCCTGATCGATATGGATGGTAATGTGGCAGATTTTGTACATGAATTAGTCTGCTGGCCCCGTACAATTCATCCAAACTGCAGGAACTTCATCATGAGCAAAGGCATATTTCTGATCATTCGTCCACTCGGCTCCATCTAACCACTGATTCAAATCAGTAACACCACCCGAATTAACATAAGTATAAAATTCCTCATATGTATTCCCATACCCCGTGGCCGGGTTTTGAGTCCACGCTTTTTGTAACGGCACATTCGAACTATTCCATGCCGTTTCCCAACCAGTTCCTGTAAAGCCCCCCTCCGGTGTCCAACTTATCCAATACGAACCGCCTACCTCACCTCCTGATGCCGCCATCGTCATAATGCCGTTCGCCGCGTTTCCTGTCACTTCTACATAGACCTGTCCCATAACTTCCACTTTTCTTCCTTTTCGTCATAATATTTTTTCACTCGCTGACAAAACTCATCGGTGACCCGATGTACGCTGCCGCACTCCGTAGCCAGTGTGGCGGCGCATTTTGCGCATGCTTTCGATACCGGGCAGCGCTTACATTCCGGCGGCCAGTCCAGCTCCTCCTCGTATCGGAGAAGGGCCTGCCAGGCCTCTCGGAAGGGCATCTTCCAAACGGGAATGTCCGGTTCGTTCATGAAACTGCAAAACCGCATGCTGCCGTCCCATAGAACCCAATACCCTAACCGATAATCCTTACAATATGTACAGGGCTTACGAGTGATGTCCACGGGATGCTCGGTGATGCGGCGACGGATCTGCTCCCTCTCCGCCTCTTCCAGCTTTTCCGTGACTCGGACTTCCTCCGCCTGGCTGTCCGCCCCTCGAACCGAAGGCTTGATGCTTCCCGTAGCCATCCAGGGCAGGCCGTAATAACGGGCGAAGAGGGCCATTCGCTGAACGTCCGCCTCGTTTTGCCGGATGACGGTACTCACCAGTTGAATCGGGATCCCCATCTCCATCAGCCTGCGTATGCCCGCGTGGGCCCGCGTAAATCCCTGTTTCACCCGGCACACCGCCTCGTAGACCTGGTCGTTCGACCCGTAGAGGGTGATCTTGGCTCCCCTGGGAGGATACCTCTCCAAAAGTTCCGCCGTCTCCTTCTCGATCATCGTCCCGTTGGTCTGCAAGGTAATGAAGAATCCCATCTCGCAAAGGCCCTTCCAGATCTCGGGAAACTCCGGATGCATCAGGGGTTCGCCGCCGGTCACACAGAGCCACATGGTCCCCGCCTCCCTGGCCTCTTCGGCGATCCGAAGCCACTCCTTAGCCGTCAGTTCTCGACCGTGCTTGGGGATCTCTTCCGCCGGGAGATGCACATAACACATCCGGCAGTTCAGGTTGCATCGGGGCGTCAGCTCAAAGGTGCCGGAAATGGGGATTCCTTCCGCATAAGCCTTCTCCCACACCGCCTTATAAAAAGGATCCAGCCATTCCATCCGGCGGCAGGCCGGCTCGAAATCCTGGCTCATGCCTTCTCCTTCTTCGCCCCGCCCGCGAAGTCCTTGGGAAGTTTGACGAAGACCCGGCCCCGTACCACGCCGTCCTCCAGAATGTTGTTGTCTCCCAGGATCTTCAGGTACTTGTCAATATCCTCGCCCGCCTTCTCCTGTGTGACGCCCTCGTAATGCTCCATGATACGGCTCACCAGTTCCTCTCTGGTAAACTCATGATCCTTCATGTAGTCCCACAGGTAGGCCGCCGAAGAAGATATGTATACGATATTCGTCACCTCCCGTACCCGTTTGCCCGTGGGCACGATGACAAACTGTCCGGCCACCTCCCTAAGGATCAGGCCATCCTTCAGCTTCATATGATCTCCTCCTTTGCCATTTCCTCTTCCGGTATATTCAAAATGACTCGCAGAATAAACCGCTCTCCCTCCTTATGATATTCCAGGCTTCCCTGATACCGCTGAACGACCGTTCGCATGCTGCGAATCCCGTACCCGGATACACGCCCCCTCTTGGAAGAGAGTATGTCCTCGGAATGGGGATGACGCCGCAAGGGCTCCGAAGAGCACCGGTTTTCCACCTGGATCAGCAACATATTGCCCCGCTGCCGCATGAATACCCTGATATACGGATCCTTTCCTTTATATCGTCGGCTGGCTTCCAGCGCGTTCTCCATGGCGTTGCCCAAAAGCACCGTCAGGTCGGTGGGCGCGAAAGGATAGGATTCCCGGATGTCCGCGTCCACTCCCACCCGAACGCCGTTCTCCTCGGCTTGGGCCGCATAGTAACTCAGAATGCCGTTGACGAGGGGATTCCGGCATAGGATTTCCTCCTTGCTCTTCTCCCACTCTTCCAGATAGATCCGCAGGTATTCCGCCACCTGGTCATACTGTTCCTCCTCCGTCAGGCTGATAAGGGTCCGAAAATGATGGCGCATGTCATGGTAAAAGCGCTTCTCCTTCTCGATCTTATCTTGGAAGGACTGGAACTGGAGTTCCATGGCCGCCATCTGCGTATATGCCTTTTCCTTTTCCTGATCGAACCGCAGGCAGCGAAAATAGATGTAATACGCCAATAGATCCATGGCCAGCATGCAGCCCATCCAGATGCTCAGCCACATATTCGCCGTCCGGTTCTCCACCGTCTGGGAAATGCCCACCTCCGCCAGCATCCCCACACAGAAGAGTGCGAACAAGAGACAGGAAGAAACGGTGATTAACCGCAGATTCTGGTTGCTCTCCCGCCGCCAGTTATTCCGCACGTTCTTTCTGAGGGATCGGTAAAGAGCCGGGAATATCCCGATGAACATCAGAAGGTAGACGAGAACCGCCTCCACGCTATAGGGGCTTCCTTCCTGCTCCGTCAGATCCACCCATTTCGACACAATCTCCGCCGCCGCGTAAGAAATGATGCCGTACTGCAGCGCCAGCATATAACATAAAAGGCGTCCTCGGATCCCCTCCTTCACACTGACGAGATACAGGATCGTGCCGCAGGCCCAGATCAGCAAAAACATGATATTGGCCCACCAGCGTCCCCACGTCGAAAATCCCGGAGTCTCGAGAAAATATCCCAGTAAGCCAGCGGCCAAGGCGCTGGACGCGGCAACCGCCAGGCTTAGGAGTCCCAGAAGCTTTCCTTTCCCCAGCTTCAGCTCCTGATCGGAAAAGGGCGCATAGAGCAAAAACATCACCGGAATGATCTGTAAACAGTATCCCAGAAACTGCAGCCCCACATAAAGATGGCGATGCATATCAGGGCTCCCATTCCCCCATAGCGTTCTTAAAGAGCCAGTCGTTATAACGCTTCCGCATCTCGCTGCGCTCCTTTCTGCTCAGCATGAAGATCAGTCCCTCCACCCGGCAGGAATCGCTGTCCATCCTCTCGATCGCCTCCATATTCACGATGACGCCTCGATTCACCCGCATGAAGCGTTCGTCCAGACTCTCCATAAAACGCTGCATGCTCTCCCGAATCCTCAGAAACGAGCCGTTCGTCAGATGAATCAACAGATTATTATGTTCGTTTTCTATGTAGGAGATCCTATGAAACGGCACATTTTCCAAATGATCTTTATTGAGCCGAACTGTAATCCGCCGGTCCTGATATTTCTGATAACGCCTGCGAATCTCCTCCAGCTTCTCCGTCTCACAAGGCTTCAATAAGTAATAGAAGGCATTCAGCTCATAGATCTCGGGGCCGTATTCGCGGCTGTTGCTGACATACACCAGCTTGCTGTCCGGAAAATCCCGCAGGATCCGACGTCCCAGATCAATTCCGTTTTCAGGCTTCATGATGATATCCAGAAACACCAGATCATACCGGGTTCCCATTCTCATCTTCCGCAGCAGCTCCGCACCCCGGATGAAAGTATCCACCTCCGCGTCCTGCCAGGTCTGGATCAGCCATCCTCTCATCTCATCCAGATCCTTTTGCATATCGTCACAAACCGCAATTCTCATACATCCACTCCTTGCCATATCTCATTGCATCTGAGAGATATACACTAGTTATTATACACCCCCGAGCTTTTCAAGGGCAGAACCATTTATACCATTTCTCACCTTTTTATACCATATTTTGTTAATCAAAAACCGCGAGAAGGGAATGATCCCGTCTCGCGGTTTTTGATTTTATTTGTTTTTTCAATGATTCTTGGTAATGATTCCAAAGGGAGAGGCTCCCCGATAGAAAACCTTGGCTTTGTAGATCTTCCCCGTAAGAAAGATAAACAGCAGCGTGGTCAGGGCCATCAACACCAGCGCCAGCAGCGCGCCGCCCACATCGACGGTTCCCACCAGGATATCCGCCGGCAGACAAAAGGCGGCGGTAAAGGGGATATAGTTCAGGATCCCGCTCACGTCCCCTCCCTGCAGCAGGGTATACAGCGGCAGGGCGTAAGCCAGTACGAAGGAGGTGATCGTGATCGTGATAAAGACGCCCATGGTGTTCGACAGATCCTCCGGTTTTCCCGCGAAGGAATTCAGGAATCCGGCGATCACGCTGTACATCAAAAATCCTAGGCACAGGGAAAGGACGGACAAGGTCACTCCCATCGGAGACAAGGCCGAAAGCCCTCCGTTCTCCTTCAACCGGCGCAGCGCCTCCATCATGCCGTTGACATAGTTGGGGTTCAGGACGTCTCCGATTAAATCCCCGACCCATAAACCCACAAGGATGCAGAGGATCCAGATCCCCATCTGCATCAGAGCCAGGCTGACCATGGCGCCGATTTTCCCCGCGATGAGGGCATAGGGCTCCATATAGGTTAAGAGGGTCTCCATCAATTTAGAGGTCTTCTCCGCGATGATCGCCTTCGCGATAGTCTGTCCGTAGAGCATGATCATGGAAAAGAGCGCCGCTCCCACGAGCATCGGCAGAAGGATCTGCATCCACAGCTCCCCCTCGCCCTTGGCTCCTCCGCCTGCCCGGATGATTCTCACTCTGCCGTCCACGCCGGCAAGGGCCGCGGCCTTTTCTCCCACATCCGCCTTTTGCAGCCGGTACTCCTCCACCAGCGGACGCAGGGCCTCCGAAAGCGCCTGGGCCTCCCTGCGGCTCACCCGGCTGCCCGCGGGCAGTACCGTCTCGATATGATAAGTTCCCTCATCCAGTTTTAGAAATACCGCCACGTCCCGTTCCGTCCCCGCGAGTTCCCGAATCAGCTCATCCCGGGATTCCGTCGTCTGAAAAATCTGTACGTGGGCATAACGAGAGTCCTGCTGCAAGCTAGAAAAGTCCCCCGTAAGGTCGCTCTCGTTGACCCAATACAGGTTCTGGATGGACGAGGGGCCCTGGGACAGGGACAGGGCGATATTCAGAATCATCGCGCCCAGCAGAAGGATGACCCCGACAAGAATCGTCGCCCTCCTGATCTTCGTAGTCTTAAAAGTCTGCACCAGGGTGAAGCGATAGACCGTCCGCCACCCCGCAAATACTCTTCCTCCTCTTCTCATCCCCGGATCTCCTTTCTGTTCAGCACGATCCTGAGAATCTGCCTCCATTTCAGGTGGGATCCCCGGTAAAAGATCAGCGCCTCATAGATCCCCGCCACCAGAAACGCCGTCGCCGCTACCGTAAAGAGCAGTATCAGCACGGAAGGAACCAGGAGCCATACCGAAAGCTTCCCCATGGCCAGATAGGCGGGCACGATAAAGGGCGAGGAGAAGGGGCACAACACCGCCAGGATGACGAGAATCTGAAAATCCCCCTCCGCGCCGAGGCGGGCCGCGAGTACCCCGAAGAGGGAGCAGCCGATCAGGAGGATGTTATATAGTTTCAGGCCCTCCGACGTCTCTTCCACGCGGCTCACGCTGGCGCCCACCACCCCCGCCATCATCCCGTATAGGATCAGGCCGGCGGCGAAGATCAGCACCGCGCCTACCACTCCCCAGGGAGAAATCCGCAGATCTCCGGCGCTTCCGCCCAAAATGACGGAAAGGCTCAGGCCGCCGCCCCCGAGGACTCTCGTCAGCCCCCAAGAGGCCGCTAGAGACAGGGCCATGAGGATAAACTGAAAGAACACCGCGCTGAGCACCGATAAAACCTTGCCCACCACGAGGGCCAGGGGCCGCACCGAGGTCAGCAGATATTCCGTGATTTTCGAAGATTTTTCCGTGACGATGGAAGAAGCGATGCCCTCTCCCGATATCGCCACGAACATCATGGCCAGACAGGAGATGACCGTGATCAGCCCGTATTCGATCGTACTGAGCCTCTCCGTCATTCCCCCAAGCGTCTGACTCTTTATCTTCACCACCCGCGTCTCCACATTTCGGCCGAGGATCTCCGCCTGTTCCTCCCCGGCGGCGCCCATGGCCGCGTTCTGCCGATAATAGCGCAGCAGGGCGTCTCCCAATCGGGACAGATCCATCTCTCCCGCGCCGCTCTTTTCTCCGTAATAAAGATCCAGCCGGATCTGTTCCTCGGCATACGTAATCCGGGCCAGTACCGCGCCCTCTTCCCCATCCGTGCTCTCTAGGGCCTCGATCCGGCTTTCCGCGTCCTTTTCCGTCCTCACTTCCACATGGCGGTAGTCCTCCTGGGCGGAAAAAGCCCCGTAGTCTAAGCCCATCCCCGTCTCGTCCGCCACGTAGAGAATCTTAACCTGGGTGACGGGAATCTCCGAAAGCGCCGTCGTGATCCAATGCACCGCCGGAAGCGAAACAAGAAGCAGGAAACAGACCAGCCCCGTCATGACCTGAAAGGGCATGCCCTTTAGGTGTTCCTTTAAGGAAAACCGATATACCGCCTGCCAGCCGTAGATCCTACTTTTCCCCATGGATCGCTCCTCCCGTCTTCTCCACAAAAAGCTCATGCAAAGAAGGCTCCCTCAATTCGTAGCGAACCACAGGGATGCCCCGGTTGATCAGCTCCCGGAGAAAGGCGGCCGCCTGGGCCTCTTCCTTCACCTGGATGGTATCCCCGTCGGGCGTCCGGTACAAGGTCTCTAACCCCATTTCCCGGATCAAAGGCTCCGCGTCTCCCTCGCACTTGACGATCATATGCACCCGCCCGTAGGCTTTCTTGATCTCGTTTAGATTCCCGGAAAGCACCGCCTGCCCCCGGTTTAAGATCATGATATCCTCACAAAACTCCTCGATCACTTCCATCTGATGGCTGGACATGATCAGATACTTTTCTTTTTCCAATTCTTCCCGGATGATGGACTTAAACAGATCCGCGTTCACCGGATCCAGACCGCTCAGGGGTTCATCCAAAATGATAAACTCGGGATCCGAAAGAAGCGCCGCCATGAGCTGGATCTTCTGCTGGTTTCCTTTGGACAGTTGATCCGCGATCTTCGAAGGAGCCCGCCGACCGCGATGCATGGGATACAGATACTCCTCCACCTCCAGACGCCCGGCCCAATAACGGATCCTCTTCTGGGCCTCCGCCTTGCTAACGCCCTTCAAGGCCGCGAAATAAAGGAGCTGATCCATCAAGGTATACTTGGGATAGAGTCCCCGTTCTTCGGCCAGGTACCCGATCCGCATATGGGCTTCTTCGATCGGCCGGCCGTTCCACAAAACCTCTCCCCCGTCCCTTGACAGCATCCCCAAAATCATCCGGATGGTCGTCGTCTTCCCGGCTCCGTTGCGTCCCAGAAGGGCGAAAACGCCGGGCTCCTTGAGGGCAAAACTGATGTGATCCACCACCGTTCTGTCCCCGTAACGCTTCCACAAATTCTTTATCTCTAACGACATGCTCATCCTCCTAAGACGGGCGCGTCACAAAAAAACTTTTGCGGCGCGCCCCGTCACATTCTTCGCAATATTCCGCGGATTCCATGCCCCGCTTCATCTATTATTATACCCGCAAAGACGCCGGAATGCAAGGCCGCAAACCTTAAGATTTACGCCTTTTCCTTACGTTTTCGCAAGGTTTCTTTACGCCTTTTCGATCGCTTCCAAAAGACCGTTCAAATACGCCGCTCCCAGCGCCCTGTCATAGAGTCCGTAGCCGGGCATGGCTTTTTCGCCCCAGATCATCCGACCGTGATCCGGCCGTACCGGTCCCTGAAAGCCGATGTCCGAGAGGGCCTTCATGATCTCATACATATCCAGGGATCCGTCCTTTGACAGATGCGCCGCCTCCTCGAATACACCCTTTACCCCGTGGCGGATATTGCGCACGTGGGCGAAATGGATCCGTCCCGCGAAATGACGGATCATGGCCGGAAGATCATTCTCCGGATTGGAGCCCAAAGATCCCGTACAGAAGGTCAACCCGTTGTGCACATCGTCCACCGCCCGAAGCAGCCGGTCGATCCGCGTCTGGTCGGTGATGATGCGGGGAAGGCCGAAGACCGGCCAGGCCGGGTCATCGGGATGAATCGCCATGTACAGATCATACTCCCGGCAGACGGGCATGATCCTCTCCAGGAAATACACCAGGTTCCGGAACAGCTTCTCTTCGTCCACGTCCCGATACAGCGAAAAAAGCTCTTTAATCTTCTCCATCCGTTCCGGTTCCCATCCCGGAAGGATAAAGCCGTTGGAATTCTCGTCCAGGCTGCGGCACATCTCCTCCGGCCGAATCTCGTCCACCTTCTGCTGGTCGTAGGAGAGCACGGTGGATCCGTCCGGCCTGGGCTTTGCCAGATCGGACCTTGTCCAGTCGAAAACCGGCATGAAATTATAACAGACCAGGTGAATGTCTTCCTCCCCCAAATGGCGCAGCGTATCGATGTATCGGTCGATATAGAGATCCCTGTCCTCGCCGCCGGTCTTGATGGCGTCGTGAATGTTCACGCTTTCGATGCCGGCGATCCGAAGGCCCTCCGCCTCCACCTCTTCTTTTAGGCGATGAATCTCCTCCCGGCTCCAGGCCTCCCCCGGCTGTTTCCCGTATAGGGTGGTAATCACCCCCGTGACGCCGGGAATCTGTCGGATCTGCTCCAGCGTCACACTGTCATACCCGCTCCCAAACCATCGCAGTGTCATCTCCATATCTGTCAACCTCCCTGTTTGCTTCAGTATCCTGCTATGCCCATTCTACCATAAAGCGCCTCCGGGCGCAAGAGGCGGCCTTTTTCGGGGTCTCTAAAAATATCAGTGATTTTTTGAAAATAGTTCTTGACATTTTCATCAGAGTCTTTTATAATAGCAATTGTGTCAGTCCTGAACCGGATTGATATGGAGAGGTGTCCGAGCGGTCGAAGGAGCTGGTCTCGAAATCCAGTACACCTTAGGGTGTCGTGGGTTCGAATCCCACCCTTTCCGTTCAACTGAATGAATACCTTTTACGGTAGGTTTTCTTGGAGAAGTACCCAAGTGGCTGAAGGGGCTCCCCTGGAAAGGGAGTAGATCGTTAATAGCGATGCAAGGGTTCAAATCCCTTCTTCTCCGTTCAGCGCCTTATGGAGTGTAACCATCCCATAAGGCGTTTGTTATAAGTCAAGGTTACATATCAAGTCTTAAGAAGGAGAGTTTTTTTCATGGACGACGCTGGCCCTAGTGACGGCCCCATACCGCTGGAATATCCGAATCATGATGTAAACACGTGCATAGCTTGCATTTTTCATATCTTAAAGGGCAGGCTATGTTTTTTGCGTTTGTAGATCCTCCGCCCTATCGCTTCACATTATTGTAAGATTGATTTCATTATATATTTAGGAGGATTCTAATTTATCATGGATATTGTATGGCAATTGCTTCTTCAGGTAGTTCTGATCGCCTTAAACGCGGTCTTCGCCTGCGCGGAAATCGCGGTGATTTCCGTCAGCGACGCGAAACTCGAGGCGATGATCGAGGACGGAAACAAACGGGCGATGAAACTGGCCCGTCTAACCAAACAGCCCGCCCGGTTCTTGGCTACGATTCAGGTCGCCATTACCCTGGCCGGTTTCCTGGGAAGCGCCTTCGCGGCGGACAACTTTGCCCCTGTGCTTTCCAACTGGCTGCTCAGCCTGGGCGTGCCCCTGTCCGCTTCTGCTCTGAACACGATCTGTCTGGTGCTGGTCACCATTATCCTGTCCTATGTCACCCTGATCTTCGGCGAACTGGTACCCAAGCGTCTGGCCATGAAGAAGTCCGACGAGCTGGCCCTTGGCATGTCCGGTATGCTGAGTTTTGTGGCTAAGGTCTTTAAGCCCCTCGTGAGCCTTTTGACCGCTTCCACCAACGGCGTTCTGCGCCTGATGGGGATGGACCCCAACGCGGACGACGAGGAAGTGACCGAGGAAGAGATCCAGATGATGGTGGATACGGGCAGCCGTAAGGGTACGATCAACCCCGAGGAAAGCGAAATGATCCATAACGTGTTCGAGTTCAATGACTTAAGCGTTAACGATATCGCCACCCACCGCCGGGACGTTACGGTTCTCTGGATCGACGACTCTGAGGAAGAATGGAACGAGATCATCCGCAAGACCCATCACACCATGTACCCGGTCTGCGGCGAGGATATCGACACCATCGTGGGCGTGCTGAACGTGCGGGATTACTTCTGTCTGACGGATCATTCCCGGGAAAACGTACTCGCGAACGCGATCCGGCCCGCTTTCTTCATTCCCGAAAGCGTGCGGGCGGACGTCCTGTTCCGCCGGATGAAGCAGACTCGCTGCCACTTCGCCATCGTATTGGATGAGTATGGCGGCATGGAAGGCATCGTCACGATGACCGATCTTCTTTCCGAGATCGTGGGCGACTACGACGAAGAAGAAGCGCCGGAAATCGTCAAGCTTTCGGACGATTCCTGGCAGATTCGCGGCACCACTTCTCTGGAAGATGTGGAAGACGCCATCGGCATTTCCTTCGACGAAGAAGACTGCGATACTTTCGGTGGGCTGATCCTTTCCCGCAAGGGCTTCATTCCCAAGGACGGAAGCCAGTTCGAGATGGAACTTTCCGGTCTTCTCATCCATGTAACCGAGATTCAGGGCCATCGCATCGAAAACACGGTGGTAAAGCGCCTGCCGGAGGAGGCGAAGGAAACGGCTCCGGAAATTTAACAAAAGAGGTTACCAGTCGATGGGCAAAATCGGATTTGATAATGAGAAATACCTGGCGGAACAGACCCGCTACATCTTGGAACGGGTCAACAACTGTAATAAACTGTACCTGGAGTTTGGCGGCAAGCTCATGAACGACCTGCACGCCAAACGGGTACTGCCCGGCTATGACGAAAACGTCAAGATGCGTCTTCTCCAGAAGCTCAAGGATCAGGCGGAACTGATCATCTGCGTATACGCCGGCGATATCGAGCGCAACAAACTGCGCGGCGATTACGGCATTACATACGGAACCGAGGTGTTCCGGCTGATCGACAACCTGACCAGCCATCATCTCGCGGTCAACAGCGTGGTGGTCACCCGCTACGAGGGGCAGCCCGCCGCCAAACAGTTCATGACGCAGTTGGAACGCCGGGGCGTCCGTACCTATGCCCATCATTCCACCCAGGGATATCCCACGGATGTGGACTTAATCGTAAGCGACGAAGGATACGGTTCCAATCCCTATATCGAAACCACCCGGCCCATCGTGGTGGTCACCGCCCCCGGTCCGGGCAGCGGCAAACTCGCCACCTGTTTGAGTCAGCTCTATCACGAATACAAACGGGGCGTCAAGGCGAGCTATTCCAAGTTTGAAACCTTCCCCGTTTGGAATGTTCCGTTAAAGCACCCTCTCAATATCGCCTATGAGGCCGCCACCGCGGATCTTCGGGACATGAATCGTCTGGATTCTTTCCATTATGAAGCCTACGGCAAGATCGCGGTCAACTATAACCGTGACCTGGAAGTCTTCCCGGTGATCCGCCGGATCCTGGAACGCATAACCGGCGCCGATTCGATCTACAAATCCCCCACGGATATGGGCGTAAACCGAATCGCCTTCGGCATTGTGGATGATCAGGTGGTGCAGGAGGCTTCCCGACAGGAGATCATCCGCCGTTATTACAAGACGGCTTGTGATTACAAGAAAGGATTCGCCGATGTGGAAACACTGGAACGGGTCACGCTGCTGTTAAATGAGCTGGATCTGCACCCGTCGGAACGCGCGATCGTTCAGCCGGCCCTGGACCGCTCTCATAAACTCGCCGCGGCAGGCCTGAAGGACGAATTCTGCCAGGTCGTTTCCATTCAGTTGGAGGACGGACGAATCATCAGCGGCCGCCATTCCGAGGCCCGTGTCATGAGCGCCGTATCCGCCTGTCTCCTGAACGCCTTAAAGGCTCTGGCGGGAGTGGACGATCAGATCCATATGCTGGCCCCCTATATTCTGGAACCGATTCACCGGCTGAAGACGGAGATTCTCCATGACCGCAGCCGGGAGCTCAACGCCGAGGAGACGCTGAACGCCCTTTGCGTCTGCGCCGCGGGCAACGAACAGGCCAAACGGGCCCTCGACCAAATCTCCGGTCTGCGCGGCTGTCAGGCCCATTCCACCTGCATGCTGGACACCACGGAAGAACAACTCTTGCGCCGTCTGGGCATCGACGTAACCTGTGAACCGGAGTACGCGAACAGCAACTTATATGACGAATAAAAAATCGGGGAGTTCCTCTTGCGAGGAGCTCCCCGATTTTTTAATTCCTCTCATCGAAGCATTTCTGTAGAAGACGCAGCAGCTCCTGAAGATTCAGAGGCTTCGCGACGTGTCCGTCCATGCCGCATTCCATGCATCTATTGATATCCTCCGCGAAAGCATCCGCCGTCATAGCCAGAATCGGGATCTTCCCGGCATCCGCTCGGCCCATGGCCCGAATCTTCCGTGTCGCCTCCAACCCGTCCATCACCGGCATTCTTAGATCCATCAGGATCGCGTCATAATATCCGGGAGCCGACTCCGCAAATTTCTCCGCGCAGATCTTCCCGTTTTCTGCCCATTCCATCTCAAACCCCATGGCCGATAGGAGCTCTTTCGCGACTTCCCAGTTGATTTCATTATCCTCCGCCACCAGAAGCCTTCGACCGACAAAATCCGTTCCCTCCCGACTCTCCTGCTCTTCCTTTTCTTTCACTTCCGCGAAATGACTCAGGCCCTGATAGAGCGTAGACTTGAACAGGGGTTTGGAAATAAAGCCATTAATCCCCGCCGCTCGGGCTTCCTCTTCGATTTCGCTCCAATCGTAGGCGGAAATCAGAAGCAGCGGCACGTCGCCTCCTACGCGCTGGCGCAGCTTACGAGCGGTTTCAATTCCGTCCATTCCCGGCATCTTCCAATCCAGCAGAATAATATAGTAGTCTTCTCGCCTCTTATGGCGTTCTTCTGCCAGATCAATGGCCGTCGCCCCGTCCAGCGCCCATTCCGCGTGTACGCCGATCTCCTGCAAGGACGCCGCGGCCCCCTTACAGAGAGGCTCATCATCGTCCACCACCAGGACGTTCCAATCCGGCAGACGCATGACCTCCTCATCGTCCTCTCCCCGCTCCATATCGAAGATGACATGGAACTCGCTTCCCCGGTTGAGTTCGCTCTTTACCGTAATGCTGCCCCCGGCGGTGTCTACGATGTACTTGGTGATGGCCATGCCGAGGCCTGTTCCCTCCGTCTTCTGTACCCGCGTCGTATCTTCCCTTTCAAAGGCGTCAAAGATCTTTTTCTGAAACTCCTCGGACATGCCGATACCCGTATCTTTTACCCAGAAATGAGTTCTGACGTATTCTGTTCCCCGCGGAGAATCTTCCTGGGTCACCGTCACCGTGATGCTTCCTTCCGCGGGAGTGAACTTGAGGGCGTTAGAAAGCAGATTCATCAACACCTGATTGAGGCGCACATTATCGGCGTAAACATTCTCATTCTGAATTTCCTGAATAAACACATCAAAATTCTGTTTTTTCGCCTTGACCTGGGGCTGCACGATACTGACCAGACTCTCCACCGTCTCCTTTAGAGAAATTCGGTCTCTGTTGAGCGTCATCCTGCCGCTCTCGATCTTGGACATATCCAGCACGTCGTTAATCAAGGACAGAAGATGCTTACTCGATACCGAGATCTTGCGCAGGCATTCCTTCACCTTTCCCGTGTCACCGGGATTTGCCGCGGCGATGGCCGTCATGCCCACGATGGCGTTCATCGGCGTGCGAATATCATGGCTCATATTGGAAAGGAACTCGCTTTTCGCCCGATTCGCCTCCATCGCCTTCTCTCTGGCCTGGGCCAGCTCTTTCATCTGCCGACGGGCAAGGCGCATATAGATCAAGAAAATGATCATCGTCGCCACCACAAGAATGCTGCAGCTGATCAATGCCAAAGCAATGCTCCATCCCGTCATCTCGTTCAAAGATTCGTCGAGGAAGCCGTGGGGCATCGTACAGACCATCGTCCAGCTCGTATTGAGCATGGGCGCGCAGTAGAAATGTCGAATCTCCCCCTGAACCGTCATCGTCAGGCTATAGGGCTGCCGGTTTCGGATCGCCTCTCTCATCTCCTCGACTTTTTCTTCGATCCCATCTTCTCCGTATTCGCGACCATTGCTCATGAGCCAACTAAAGATATCTCCGTCCGCGATACCTGAGCTGTTCACAATGAACGTTCCGTCCTCCCGAACCACATGGGTGAAGATCAGCGTCGTATCCGCTCCCAGGGACAGGGCTTCTCCCAGTCGTTCGATGGGCAGTCCCACCACGAGCGCCGTACATCTGCCGCCGTCCGGCATGGGATACCCCACCGTATCCGGATATCCCACCGAAAGGCCGTAGAGCAGGACGATGGATCCGTCCGGTTCCCGTCCGATCGTCACCAGCGTCTGTCCGTTGTTCATGGCCGTGAGAAAATCCTCTTTATTCTCCACTTCTACCGGATTTCCGTAGATGGGCACGTCATTACCCTCCGTATCGTATAAGAACAAATGCGTAAACTCCCGCAAGACAGCCACGGCCGTTAGACGCTTGACCGCAGACTCATCCAGCTCCGTCACCGTCTCCGGATCCACCGCCTGGGTGATCGCCTTTACCTGGGCGATCCGCATTTCCACCAGCGTATCGAAATGATTCTGTGTCTGCTGACTCATCCCTTCCATATAGGTGGTCGCCACCTGATTCATGGTGGAAGTGCCCAGACTTATGACGGAAATCGTGACCCAGCTGAAAACCACGACGCAGAGTATGATCAGGCCCGCCAGCCCGATCATCGTAAGGCTCGCTCCCGCCTGAATACTCATCCAATAAGACACGGGAAGCCGTACCAAGAAGGTCTGCAAGAGTCCCTGTATCATGACGAAGAGCGTCCTGCCGTGCCCGTTAAAATATCCGATGAAGCTAAACAAGAAACTGGTGACGATCGCTTCTAAGGCGAACCCCTTTAGATACTCCGCCGAACGGGCGATATAAGCTTCGTTCTCCGTAAACAGGTGGGAGAGCAAATCTCCTCGAAAGAAAGCGAACGCGGCCACAAACACGCCGATTCCGACGCTGATCGCCATCCCGCAGTACATGGCGCGCTGACTGCGCTTCTCCTGGCCCGCGCCCACATTCTGGGCGACAAACGAAGACATGGACTGCATGAGGGAAGAAGGGATCAGCATGACAAAAGAAACCAGCTTATTCGCCACGCCGTATCCGGAAGAGGCGTCGATCCCCAGCCGGTTGATAAAGGCGCAGAGGGCCAGAAAAGAAAGCTGCGTCAGAACCTCCTGCAAGGCAATGGGTGATCCCACCTTGAGAATATCCACGATTTCCCTGTGAAACCCAATGTCCTTACGCTTCATCTTAAAAAGCAGCTTCTGCCTGCGGATGATGAAAAGCGATAACACGACGCTGACGGCCTGGGCCAGCACTGTGGCGATCGCCGCCCCCGCCACGTTCATATGAAAGACCGCCACGAAAAGCAGATCTCCTACGATATTCACCACACAGGCAATCCCCACGAAGAGCAGGGGCAGCCTCGAGTTCCCTAATCCGCGAAAGACGCTGCTGATCACGTTGTAAGCAACGATGAAGATGAGCCCCCCGCCGCAGATCATCAC
>CALWBZ010000089.1 GCA_944376225.1 uncultured Clostridia bacterium
TGCCTTTGCAAACGGCATCGGTGGCACACTGTTTTTCGGTATTGATGACAACAGAAATGTAGTGGGGCTTGCTGATGCACAGGCGGATGCTGAAGCAATCAGCCGTTTGATTAAAGAGCGTATCACGCCTTATCCGAACTTTATCCTCACTCCCGAACGGGAGAACGGCAGAGATATACTTATACTGTCTGTTTCCGCAGGGCCTTCCACGCCATATTATTACAAGGCTGACGGTGCTTTGCTAGCGGATGATGCGCCGATCAAACAATCCCGCCTATTCTGCACTCGCTGGAACGGCCTTGATAAAAGCGGCGGTATGTTAGATGCGCTCGACGGCGCAGAGTATTCCGGCAGCCTGATTATCCTACTTAACGAAGGGGTTAGTTTCGTAAAGCGGAATATGAAAACACGTTGGAAGAAAACAGCCAACTCTCGCATTGAAATGCCAGATTACTGTGAACGGAGCATTTTTGAAGCTCTTGTCAATGCGCTGATCCATCGTGATTATCTGATCTTGGGCAGCGAAGTCCATATCGACATTTACGATGACCGTCTTACAATTACATCCCCCGGCGGTATGGCGGATGGTACACGGATACAGGAAAGGGATATTTTCAATATTTCCTCTACCCGTCGCAATCCAGTGCTTGCTGATATTTTTGGCCGGTTGGGATATATGGAGCGACAAGGAAGCGGATTTCGGAAAATCACGGAAGCTTACCATGCGGCTCATAATTACCGGGATGAGTTGGAGCCTAAATTTTATTCCGACACAAGTTCATTTCAAGTTACGCTCTATAACTTAAATTATGGAACTGCAATAAACACAGCTAAAGTTATGATTGAAGATGAAAATGTTGCGATTACTCCTGATTATCTTGCGATTGAGGTTGCGATTGACAGAATGAAGGCAAGCCAAACTACGATTAAAAAAGCCAAAACAGTATTTGCAATCATGGGCATTGATGGTATCTTTGGACGTTCCGACATAGCCGCTATTACAAGCGATTCCGTTACTGCCGCCGGTAATCTCATTACAAAGTTGAAGAATGCGGATTTGATTGAAGTCGTCAGTGGGTTTGGAAAAGGCAAATACAAATTCAGAGTTCCAAATGCATAGAGATAATGCCCGTTATCAGCCATACAGCCGATAACGGGCATCCGATTAAGCATATATAAGTTCCATCAGTACAAATTCCTTACACAAGCCGCAGCTGTTCCGGCTCCGCCAGGTATTCCTGGATTTTCCGAAAGGCGGTGGGAATCATCATCTCCGCCTGCCGGTCCACATCGGCCCAACACCATCTGTCGGAGTCAGGCGGTTCTTTTTCCGGCAGGGCCTCGTACACCTGCATCTTCCAGTGCCTATGGGTGAAGACATGTTCCGTCTCAAAGAGAAAGCCGACGGGACGGATCTCGAGCCCCCATTCCTTAGAAAAGGCTTGTCTCATTTCCTCCGGAGAAGAAGCGTCCACTCCGGGGTACTCCCATAAGCCTCCCAATAAGCCCTTTTCGTCGCGCCGATGCATCAGCGTCTCCCGACGGCCGCTTCCCGGCTGTTTTCTTTCGATGAGAGCGATGTAACGGCTGATCATCTTCTGGGCCTTCTGCTTTTTTCGTACCGGAAGAGTCTTGACCACCCCCTCCGCGAGGGCGCGGCAGTCCCCTTTTAGGGGACATTTTTCACAACGGGGATTTTTAGGGACGCAGACCATGGCTCCCAATTCCATGAGCGCCTGGGTATAGGCGCAGGGACCCTCCTCATAGCTTGTCCCCGGGGGAATATGCTCCGTGACCCAGCCAGTGATCTGCCGTCTGGCCGTCGGCTCCAGGATATCCTCCCCATAAGCGTACAGGCGGGAGATCACCCGCAGCACATTCCCGTCCACCGCGGCGGCGGGCCGGTTATAGGCGATGCTCCAGACGGCTCCCGCCGTATAGTCCCCGATGCCCGAAAGGCTCCGGATCTCCTCATAGGTCTCGGGAAACCCTCCCATATCCACGATCTGCCTCGCCGCCTTGTGAAGATTACGCGCCCGGGAATAATACCCCAGGCCCTCCCAGTCCTTGAGCACCCGATCGAGAGGCGCCTCCGCCAGGGATTCCACGTCCGGGAAATCCTCCATGAAACGGCGATAATATCCGATGACCGCCTCCACCCGCGTCTGCTGCAGCATGATCTCCGACACCCAGATCCGGTACGGATCCCGGGTCCTTCTCCAGGGCAGATCCCTATGATCTTGGTTATACCAGCCGATCAGCCGGTCCTGCCAGTCCTTCCCGGGATACAATGGTTCCTCCGGCATAAATATAATCCTCCTGATAAAATACGACGCCCTGTCCCGGGGTGACGGCCCTCTGGGGCGTATCAAACTCGAATCGGGCTCTGCCCTCCTCCATATAGAGCCGGCCGGGGGCCGGCGTATGACTGTAGCGGATCTGCGCCGCGAGGGGGATTCCCTCTCCCTCGGGGATCTCTTCTACGGCCATGGGCCGGATCTCTTCCGCCCAGAGGGCCCTGGAAAGAGTCTCCTCCCCGGTTCCCAGTACCACCTCGTTGGTTTGGGGCCGCAGCTCCAGCACGAAGGCCGGACGCCCCAGGGCGATCCCCAGCCCCTTTCTCTGTCCCACCGTATACCGCCACAGCCCTCGATGCCTTCCCAGCACGCGGCCTTCCCGATCTACAAAGTTGCCCTCGGGCATGGTCTTTCCCGCGTATTCTTCCAGGAAACCCACATAGTCCCCCTCGGGAATGAAACAGATCTCCTGGCTGTCCGGTTTATCGGCCACCGCGAGGCCGATTTCCCCCGCGATCTTTCGCACCTCTTCCTTACGATAATCCGCCAGAGGCATTCGGGTTCGGCACAGCTGATCTTGACTGAGGCCATAGAGCACATAGGTCTGATCCTTACCTCCCTTGGCCCGTTTCAAGGTATAACGGCCGTTAGGAAGACAAAGGATCTTCGTATAATGGCCCGTGGCCACGAGATCCGCTCCCCTTTTTCCCGCCCAGCTTAACAGGGATTCCCATTTCACCAGTCGGTTGCACAGGATGCAGGGATTCGGCGTCCGTCCCCGCTCATATTCGCCGGCGAAAGAATCCTTGACATAACGACGGAACTCCTCGCTAAAATCCACTACGTCATAGGGGATGCCCAGCTTCGCCGCCACCCCCGCCGCGTCGTCGATCACCTCCCGGGGGACGCTTCCGGTCTGCATGGTCACCCCCATCACGTCATAGCCCTGTTCCTTTAACAGGTACGCCGCCACGGAAGAATCCACCCCGCCGGACATGCCGATTACGATCTTCTTACTCAACTTTTTCCTCCATCCAACGCTTCTTGTAAGGGCAGCGGCCGGATGCCGGCCGAGCCCTCAAAACCACGTAACACCCGCACATTCTGCAGGTGCCGTCCCCTAATTTTTCCGGGCACCTGGCGCAGACAGAAAGTCTCCGCTCGTACTCCTCGCGAGAACACAAGTTTGCGGAAGGCCCGCTTTCCAAACGCTTCAAAGCCTCTTCCACATGGGCGTCCACGGAAAACCCCAGCTGCTCGCAGATTCGACAGCCCGTCATCTTACCAAATATGAAGGGCGACGACGCTCTTCGGCGGCAAAACCACCTTGCAGCCCGTCTCTCCCATTTCTACTTTCAGTTCTCTCGGAACCAGGCGTTCCGGCTCCTCAAAGGTATTGTGCTCGTCCATCGCGTCCGCGGTCAAGACCTGTGCCTCACCCCGGGTGAAGCGCCCGCCCCGCAGGTCGATCTCCACCGGCGCCTCCTCTTTAAGATCGAGGTTGCAGAAGGTGACGAGGACCTTTCCATCCTTAATAGAAGCCGAGACGGTCACCGCCTCCATGTCCTGCGCCGTGGGCGCGCCCTGAAGCTCTGCCTCCAGCCTCTTCGCGTCCTGATGATCGCTGTACATGCAAAAGACATGATAGGTGGGCGTCAAGATCATCTTCTCCCCCTCCGTCAGGATCACCGCCTGCAGGACGTTTACGAGCTGAGCGATATTCGCCATCCGCACCCGTTCGCAATGCCGGTTAAAGATATTCAGGTTAATTCCCGCCACGAGGGCGTCCCGCAGGGAATTCTGCTGAAACAGAAATCCCGGGTTGGTGCCTTCCTCGCACAAATGCCACATGCCCCATTCGTCCACCAGGAGCCCCACCCGCCGTTCGGGATCGTACTGATCCATGATCTTGCTGTGACGGGTGATGAGCGTGTCCATGTACTGGGTCTTGCGCATGGTTTCATACCATTCCTGTTCCGAGAAGCCGAGGGCGTGAGTCTTCTTTCTCCAAGGGCCAGGAACCGTGTAATAATGCAGGGTCAGACCGTCCATCATATTCGCCGCCCGGCTCATGAGCACCTCGGTCCAATGATAATCGTCCGTATTCGGCCCGCATGCGATGCGATAGATCTTGTTTCCGCTGAAATTCCGCACATAGGTGGCGTAACGCCGGTACTCGTCCGCGTAATATTCCGGCCGCATGCTGCCGCCGCAGCCCCAATTCTCGTTGCCGATGCCGAAATAACGAATCTTCCAGGGCTCCTCCCGCCCGTTCTCCCGCCTTTTGTTCGCCATGGGCGAGATGCCGTCAAAGGTCATGTATTCCACCCATTGCTGCATCTCCCGCACGGTGCCGCTGCCCAGGTTTCCGTTGATATAGGGCTCCGCGCCGATCAGCTCGCAAAAGCGCAGAAACTCGTGGGTTCCAAAAGAATTGTCCTCGGTGACCCCGCCCCAATGGGTGTTCACCATGCAAGGCCGGGACTCCTTGGGGCCGATCCCGTCCTCCCAGTGGTATTCATCCGCGAAACACCCGCCGGGCCAGCGCAGCACCGGAATCCGCATCCGGCGCAGCGCCTCGATCACGTCCAGCCGCATTCCCTCCTGATTGGGGATGTCGGAGTCCTCTCCTACATAAAGACCCCCGTAAATGCAGCGTCCCAGATGTTCCGAGAAATGCCCGTAAATGTTCTTATCGATGGTTTCCTTCGGGCAATCCGTGTTTAATATGAGTTTCGTCATTGGTATGTTCCTCCTTTTATCTCCTATATCCCATGCGGGCCAGTTTGCGCTCGTATCCCGGCGGCATCCGGCGCAGCCGCTCCACATGAATCTTAAGCTGTTTTACAATATAATCCACATCTTCCCGGGTGTTTTCCCTTCCCAGGGTCAGACGAAGGGAGCTGTAGGCTTCCTCCGGACTCCGTCCCATGGCCATGAGCACGTGGGAGGGAGCCGTCTGGCCCGTGGTGCAGGCCGAACCGGTAGAGGCCGCGATCCCCGCCAAATCGAGGCAGAGGAGCAGTTCTTCCCCGTCCACTCCCGCGAAGCTGAAATTCGCGTGTCCCGGCAGGCGATTCTGCCTGGCCCCGTTGAGGGTCGTATCGG
>CALWBZ010000090.1 GCA_944376225.1 uncultured Clostridia bacterium
GCCTTTGACATCATGCACATCCTCCTTCCTGATGCTTTAAGAATAGAAGACTAAAACTTCTACTAATGTAGTATGGAACAAAACAAAAAAAACATTCCATTTTTTCAGGAGTTCTTGAAAAAGTCTCCAAAAACCGTTATAATAGAAGACAGTAAGATGAACAAGCTGTTCATCAGAAAGGAAAATGGGGGTAAAATTTATGAAACAAATATTTTTTGACGCGCCCCGCACCTTTAGAGGCGGCATCCACCCGCCGGATTTCAAAAAGTTCACGGAAGGAAATCCCATCCGGATGTACATGGATCCTCAGGAAGATCTTGTATTTCCTATGGTGCAGCATATCGGCGCGCCTTGTAAACCGGTCGTCAAGAAAGGGGACGAATGTCTGCGCGGTCAGGTCATCGGCGAGGCCCAGGGCTGGGTCTCCAGTCCCATTCATTCCAGCGTCTCCGGAAGGGTCAAAGACGTAAAACCCATGCTTCATCCGAACGGTTCTAAGGTGATGAGCGTAATCATCGAAAACGATCATGCCTATCGTGAAGTCGACGGATTGCATCAGTCCCATGATTACCGTCACATGAGTAAGGAGGAAATCCTTACCGTCATTCAGGAAGCGGGCGTCGTGGGAATGGGCGGCGCGGGTTTTCCGGCCCATGTGAAACTTTCGCCGCCGGCCGAGAAGGTCATCGACTCGATTATCGTCAACGGAGCCGAAAGCGAACCCTACCTTTCCTCCGATTTTCGCTTGCTGATCGAAGAACCTTCTAAAGTGGTGGAGGGGTTGAAGATCGTCTTGCATATGTTTCCGAACGCCAAGGGATATATCGCTATAGAAGACAACAAACCCACCGCCCTTGCGGTCATGCGAAATCTGACCGTGGAAGAAGAACGGATTCAGGTCGTACCCCTAAAGACCAAATATCCTCAAGGCGGGGAGAAACAGTTAATTGACGCCGTCTTGGGAAGAGAAGTTCCCTCCGGCGGACTGCCGGCGGACGTGGGATGCATCGTACATAACGCGGATACGATTGTGGCGATCTATCGCGCTATTTTAGAGGGACGCCCCCTCATGCGGCGCGTCATCACCCTTGCGGGAGGCGCGCTGTCCCATTCCGTGACCTTTAAGGCGCGGCTGGGAACCAGCATTCGGGAACTGATCCAGGCGGCAGGCGGCCTTGTATGTCCCCCTTCCAAGATCATATGCGGCGGTCCCATGATGGGAACCGCGCTATTCTCGCTGGATGTTCCGGTCACCAAAGGAACCGCCGGACTCTTGGTGTTTGATCAGAAAGAGGATCACATCCTTCGGGAAAACGCCTGTATCCGCTGTGGAAAATGTATTTCGGCGTGTCCGATCCATCTGATGCCCTTCATGCTGAATCAATTCGCCTTGGAAATGGACTGGGATTCTTTTGAAAAATATCACGGGATGGATTGTATCGAATGCGGCTCCTGCGCCTACATATGTCCGGCTAAACGGCATTTAACACAGACTTTCAAGGCCGGAAAACGGATGATTCAAGAAAAGCGCAGAAAAGCCGCCGCGGAGAAAGGAGGTTCCCATGCCTGACGAAAAAGAAAACGTCTTATACCATTTATCCGTATCTCCCCACATTCACGCCCGTCACAGTACGGCTTCCATCATGGGGGAGGTATTGTTAGCGCTTGCACCCGCCGCTCTTTTTTCCGTTTTTTATTTCGGGGTGCGGGTTCTCCTTGTCATCGGAGTCTCCGTGGCGAGCGCCGTCTTGTCGGAATGGATCTTTCAGAAATGCACCAAACAGACCGTCACCGTGGGAGATCTGAGCGCCTGTGTGACCGGACTTTTGCTGGCCATGAATCTGCCCGCCTCGATTCCCCTTTGGATGGCGGCGGTGGGGTCATGTTTCGCCATCATCATCGTGAAGCAACTGTTCGGCGGCATCGGACAGAATTTTATGAATCCCGCGCTGACCGCCCGCTGTTTCATGCTTGTGGCCTGGTCTTCCGCTATGACGAACTTCACGGTACAGGGAGTCTCAACGGCCACACCGCTGACGTTGATTCAAACCGGAGGAGAACTTCCAGCGCTTTCGGATTGTTTCCTGGGTACCATCTCGGGAAGCCTGGGGGAGACCTCGGCGCTTCTCCTATTGATCGGCGGACTCTATCTGTGTCTGCGAGGCATTATCGACTGGACGCTGCCGGTCGTATACATTGCGGTTGTTTTCCTGCTAAGCTACTGCTTCGGACGGGACGGACTGTATGAGATCATGAGCGGCGGACTGATGCTGGGCGCCTTCTTCATGGCGACGGATTATACGACCTCTCCCATGACCCGTAAGGGACGCATTGTCATGGGAATCGGCTGCGGGCTCTTAACCGCTCTAATCCGTGCCTTCGGCGGATACCCGGAAGGCGTTTCCTTCTCCATTCTGCTGATGAATATCTGCGTACCGCTGATCGATCGGGTCACCATGCCCAAAATCTACGGGGAGGTGAAATCCAAATGAAAGAATCTCCTCTTCGTCTGGGACTTACCCTGCTGATCATCGCCGGTATCATGGGGCTTATCCTTGGAGGCGTAAACGCCGCCACAAAGGATATCATCGCCAAGAAGGTCGATGAGGTGAATCGCGCCGCTTACGGCGCCGTTCTTCCGGAGGCAGATACTACGCTGATGGAATCGCTTACGGTCGACGACGCGTATGCGGATCGGATCCTGGAGATCTACCGCGCGCCGGAGTGCGGATATGCCTTTCGCGTATCCACAAAAGGCTATGGAGGCGCCGTCGTCATCGCCGTGGGCATAGATCTTTCCGGCGCCATTACGGGTGTCCAGGTGGTGGAGCATTCCGAGACGCCCGGACTGGGGGCAAACGCTTCGAATCCCGCCTTTACCGATCAGTATACGGGCGCCGCGGATCCGCTTACGGTCGTCAAAGGAGAGGCGGGAGCAAACGAGGTCTCCGCGATCTCCGGCGCAACGATCACCTCTCGCAGCGTGACGGACAGCGTCAATACGGCCTTATCGTATTTTCGGGAATTTTTGAAAGGAGGAACAGCCGATGTCTAAACTAACCCTTGGACTCAAGCGGGGAATCATCGAAGAGAACCCTACGTTCGTGCAGGTTCTGGGAATGTGCCCCACGCTGGCGACGACGACCTCCGCTATTAACGGATTGGGAATGGGTCTTTCCGTTACCGCGGTTCTGATCGGATCGAATCTGGTCATTTCCGCCTTGCGCAAGATCATTCCAAACAAGATCCGAATCCCCGCCTATATCATCATCATCGCCACATTCGTCACCGTGGTGGATCTACTCCTGCAGGCGTTCTTTTATGACTCGCTCTATCAGGCCTTAGGTCTCTATATTCCTCTGATCGTAGTAAACTGTATTATTCTCGGAAGAGCGGAGGCCTTCGCCTCTAAGAACGATCCTGTCTCTTCTCTGTTCGACGGCCTGGGGATGGGACTTGGATTTACGCTCGCCTTGACCGTTTTAGGCGTCATCCGGGAGATCCTAGGTTCCGGATCTTTATTCGGTATTTCTATTCTTCCCGATGTCATAACGCCCGCGGTCATCATGATTATGGCTCCCGGCGGTTTTATCGTTCTCGGAATCCTTCTGGCCTTATTTAACCACCTAAGATCCCGTATGAACAAAGGAAAGGAGCGGTGATTATGCCTACGCTGCTTGTCATTATCATCAGTTCTGTATTCGTCAATAACTTTGTCCTCTCCAGATTCCTGGGTATCTGTCCTTTCCTGGGGGTTTCCAAGCGAATCGATACCGCGCTGGGCATGGGACTGGCGGTGACTTTTGTCATGACCATCGCCTCCGCCTTTTCCTACATGGTATACGCGTGGATTCTGAAACCGCTCCAGGTGGAGTATCTGTATAATATCGCGTTCATTCTGATGATCGCGTCTCTGGTACAGATCGTCGAAATGGTGATCCAGAAGGTGAGTCCCACCTTGTATTCCGCCCTGGGCGTCTATCTGCCGTTAATCACCACAAACTGCGCCGTATTAGGCGTGGCCGTTCTGAACATGCAGGAAAACTATAATCTCCTGGAATCCGTGGTCAACGGCTTTTCCGCGGCGGTGGGTTTCACCCTGGGAATCGTACTGTTCGCCGGCGTTCGGGAACGCATCGCCCATAACCGGATTTTAAGCGCCTTTGAAGGTTTCCCGATCGCGCTTTTATCCGCCGGATTGATGGCCATCGCCTTTCTGGGATTCCAGGGGCTGGTATAAGGAGGCGACAATATGTTAGAAATACTCACTCCCTTATGGATCCTAGCCGGTCTGGGGCTCGTTTTTGGCCTCGCCATTGGCCTTGCGGCCAAGAAATTCGCCATACAGCCGGATCCTAAGTTTGAACAGATTCGCGAGGCGCTGCCCGGCGCGAATTGCGGCGGCTGCGGTTACGCGGGATGCGATGCCTACGCCAGGGCGGTAGCGGACGGTTCCGCCTCCCCATCCGCTTGCGCCGTAGGCGGCGCGGCGGTATCCGCGAACATCGCCGGAATCCTCGGCGTAGAGGCCAGCGTCCTCGAGAAGAAGGTCGCTTATGTTCAGTGCAGCGGCGAATGCGGTGTGGCCCGGGAAAAAATGCGTTACGACGGCATCGCGAGCTGCCTGGAGGCGGTCGTCATTCCCGGAAACGGGCCTAAATCCTGTACATATGGCTGTCTCGGTTTTGGAACCTGTACGGGGGTCTGCAAGTTTAACGCGATCCATGTGGAAAACGGAATCGCCCATGTGTCCGAAGACTTGTGCGTCGGCTGCGGCGCGTGCGTATCCGTCTGTCCCAAGCACATTATTCAGTTGATGCCCCTTCGACAGCGGGTTCGGGTTCAATGTTCCGGGCAGGATCGAGGCAAAGAAGTGCGGGAGCTTTGCGCCGCGGGTTGTCTCGGCTGCGGTCTCTGTGTACGGCAATGTGAGTCCGGCGCGATCACCATGGTAGGAAACGTGGCCAGAATCGATCCGAATCTTTGCACACAGTGCGGAAAATGCGCGGAAAAGTGTCCTGCTAAAGTCATCAAAATTTTATAAAATCATTACCGTGGGGACGGGGCCGCGAGACCATGACGCGGACTCCGTCCCTTTTCTATATGGTCTGATCGCGCAAAAAGCGGGGCAAATTCGTCCTAGCTGACTATTTACAGAAAAATGGTTTTGTGGTATGATAATAAAGCGTTCGGCAAAGGAGGAATCAAATTGGCGTTTAAGGGAAAAAACGGCTGGACTTTCGTGTTGTTTCTGCTGGTCGGATATGTTCTGGGAGCCTTCATCGGAGATGCCTTGGGAGGGATCTCTTGGTTGTCTTGGCTCCAATATGGGTATACCTTCGGTCTGGATCCCACGTCTTTAGAACTTGGGTTTATCAGCCTAACTTTCGGCATTCATTTTCGGATTACGATTTCTTCTATCATTGGCCTCATTATTGCCATGCTGATTCATCGTTTTATCTAGATCAGATCTTCATACAGAAAAAGCTCCGCCTCTCCCGAGAAAGGAGAGTACAAGAATGGAGCAACAGGAACGTTTTACCATGAAGGATCTTCCGGAGGAGGAACGTCCTTATGAACGTTTGGAGTCCAAAGGGGCTGCTTCTTTATCCGACGCGGAACTTTTGGCCATTATTCTTAAGACCGGCCGTAACGGGGAGACTTCTTTGGATATGAGCCGAAGGCTTCTTCGTCAGGCGACGGATCAGAAAACCGGCAGCGCGCTGCCGGCGCTTCTAAATCTGTCTCTGGAAGAGCTCATGCGTTTTCCGGGAATCGGAAAGGTAAAAGCGCTGCAAATGAAAGCGTTGGGGGAACTGGCCGTCAGGCTGGCTTCCCGAGAGGCCCAGGCCTGTTCCAGGATTGCCGATGCCAGAGACGTGGCCCTTCGGTATATTCCCCTTATGCGAGATCTGACGAAAGAGGAGATTCACGGGATCTGGCTGGATAACCGTCTAAAAATCCTGGGAGACAGCATGCTGTCTCTGGGAAGCGTGAATCAGGCTCTTTTAAGCCCTCGAGAAGTCTTCCTCGAGGCCTTTCGTTACAAAGCGGTTTATTTTATTTTAATACATAATCATCCCAGCGGGGATCCGATGCCCAGCAGCGCGGATATCGCCGGCACCCATCGAATCATGGAGGCCGGTCGTATTCTGGAGATCGGTTTGATGGATCACATCATCATAGGCGACGGCCGCTTCTGTTCGATGAAAGAAGAAGGGTTGTTATAGGCGGGATAAAGAGAGGAGAATTACGATGCTGCTATCAAAGAACCTGGCGATCGATCTGGGTTCCTCAAATACAAGGGTTTACGCGCAAGGACGCGGGACGATACTGAATGAACCCAGTGTCGTGGCTTTTAACACGCTGCGGCGGGAAGTCATCGCCGTGGGCAGCGAGGCCAAGGGAATGATCGGGCGGACCCCCGGCGACGTGTTATCCGTTCGTCCGATTCAGCACGGAACGGTGGTGGATCTTGTCACCACAAAGGCAATGTTTCAATATTTTATGAAGCACCTGCATTGCGGCCGCTTCCCCTTTTCGCGCCCTAAGATGGTGATCTGTATTCCCTACGGCCTGACCGATGTGGAACGCCGCGTGCTGGTCGACGTGGCCGTGCAGGCCGGCTCCAGCAATACGGGGACCCATCTGCTGGAACAGCCTGTGGCTACGGCATTGGCCGCGGGCATGAACATACTGTCTCCCAGCGGCAACATGATCGTAGACGTGGGAGGAGGAGTCACCGAGGTGGCGATCGTATCTTTAGGGGGCGTCGTCACCAGCCGTTCGATCAAGATCGCCGGAGATACCATGGATGAAGAAATCGTGAAATACGTACATCGAGAGTTTAATCTGGTGATCGGCGAAAAAACCGCCGAACAGATTAAGATTCGTCTGGCCAACGCCTATTTTGATCCTTATATGGAAGAAGAACGTATGGAGGTTAAGGGCCGCGACCGAGAAAGCGGACTGCCTCGGATCATAGAGATTACCAATTTTCAGGCGGCCATGGCGATTCGGGAATCTGTGGACGCGATCGCCGCGGCCGTACTCAGCACGCTGGAACATACGCCTCCGGAACTGGCGGCGGACATTACCGAAAACGGAATGGCCCTCTCCGGCGGCGGGTCTTTGCTGCGCGGCCTGGATCGGGTTTTAGCCGAGAAAACCGGCATGAAAGTCCATATCGTCTCGGATCCCATGTCTGCGGTCGTTACCGGCGCGGGCATGGTTCTGGATGATTTGAAGAAATATAAGAGTACCCTTGTTCCTCTCCGGAACCTTCTGTAAATAGGAGTCCATCATGCCCAAAAAGAAAAAATCCTTTTACGCGTCTTTACGAGATCTGACCAAGGTGCCCCTTCGGGATCTTAAGCCCTTAAAAATCGAGAAAAATCGCCATCCGATCCGCATGTCTCTCAAGAAGCGGATCCTGTTCGTTACCGTTATCTGCGTGGCTTTGATGATTGTCACATTGTCATTAGGCCGCAGCTGGGGACCGTTGAACACGGTGTTTAACGCCATCGCCTCTCCGGTACAGCAGGCGATGAGCAGCGTGGGGGACTGGTTTTCTTCTCTGGCAGAAAACGCCCGTTCCGCGGAAGACCTGCGGGAGGAAAACGAGAGGCTGCGTCAGCAGATGGATGCCCTGCAATATGAAAATACATTGCAGGAGATGCAGCTTGCGAAATATCAGGAGCTTAACGGTCTGTACGAATTGGATCGTTATTACGCAGAATATCCCAAGACTGCCGCCCAGATCATCGGTATCTCTGCCAATAACTGGGCCGAATCCATTACCATCGACAAGGGCGGCGTCGACGGAATCGAAGATTATATGCCTGTTCTCTCCGGAGATGGGCTTTTCGGTCATGTGGAAACGGTATATCGCCACTATTCCAAAATCGTTTCTCTTCTCTCGGAAGATAGCTATGTACACGGCGAAGTCCTGCGCAGCGGAGACCATGTGGGCGTCGACGGAGATATTAGCTTGGCCCGGGACGGTTTATGTAAGATCGAGTTCTATATAGGACAAACAGATATCGCGGTGGGGGATGAGATCGTCACTTCTTCTTTAAGCGATATTTATCCGCCGGGCATTCGCATCGGCGAGATCACACAAATTGAAGAAGCCGGAGACGGCGTCACCGGCATTGCCTATCTGCGTCCTGACGCGGACACGAAGAATATCTCTTATGTGCTGATCATCACCGATCAAGAGGAAAAGCCGACTCCGGAAGAATCCGCAGTATCGGAAGAATCGGCAGAGGATTCTGATTCCGGTCAAGAGGAGAGTTCCCATGAAGAGTAAAGCAGTCGTCATGGGTATATTGGCCTTCCTCATGATTTGCGCCGAATCCACCGTTTTGCACGGTATCGAGATCTACGGTATGATTCCCAACCTCTCCCTATGTATGGTCGTAAGTTGTTCGCTTTTATTTGGGAGCGCCTTCGGCCGTCGTTTGGGAATCTTGGTCGGCCTTTGTCAAGACATTCTGTTTCTGGATATCCTGGGTTTCTATACGCTTTTGTATTTCCTATTGGGACAGGCGGCCGGTCTTTTCAAAAACGGCTTCGATCAAAACAATCTTTTACTTTCCGTCGGAATTACCGCGCTGTTTGATCTGCTTTATTCTTTTGTATGTTATTTCTTCATGCACTTCTTTCAGGGCAGAATCAATATCCTCTATTTCCTAACCCATACGATTCTTCCGGAATTATGCTATACGCTCATCGCATCCATTCCCGTATATTTCTTGGTGCGATGGTTTGGGAATCGTTTAGACCGGATGTCGGAGAGACATCGCCATCAGGATGCTGACGGGAAGATCCTGCCGAATCGAAGGAGCGAGAATATCAATTGATGGAACTTTTGCGAAGGCTTCGCGCCTTGTTGTCAAACCGCATCGTGATTTTGGCGATCCTTTTCGCCGTGATTTTGTATATCCTCTGGAGCAATTTGTTTCGCCTTCAAGTGCTGGAATCCGGCAATTATGATGACTTAGACGCGGATACCTATGTGCGTACCACTCTGACCGACGGCACGCGGGGAAATATCTATGATCGATATGGACGAGCGCTGGCGTATAACGAGTATACCTGGTCTCTCTATTATGACTCCTCTCAGGAGGTAGAGGATCTAAACGCCCTATGCCATCTGATTTCCAGTCTTCTTGCGAAACATGACGTGAAAGATGCCTTAACGCTGGCCATCGATTATTCGGAAGAACGCGGATTTTATTTTCTGCCGGATTATCAGGACAGCGCGATTCTTCGTCAACTTTTTCTCGCCGAGATCTACAGTAAATCCAGCATCCAGCTGACGGCGGAGGAGAAGCGTACGACGGCGGAGGAGGCCTATCTTTATATGCGGGACGAACTCTTCGAGATTCCCGCGGCTTCTTATGATACGGAAGAGACTCTAGCCATCATGAAGTATCGCTACGCCATCTATATCCAGCGTTTTCAAACCGATAAGCCGATTTTGATCGCGGAGGATATCCCGGAAGATCTGCGGGTTTCCATGATGGAAAGAAGCCAGGATTATCCCGGTTTTATCTTTCAGACGGAGGAGACCCGGGTGTATCCCGAGGGCGAGGCTTTCGCGCATATCATTGGTTACATGAGCAGTATTCCAGAATCGGAATTATCGGATTATGAATCGAAGGGATACGCGCCCGATGACCGAATCGGTATTGAAGGCTTAGAGGCGGCCTATGAATCCTCTCTGCGGGGGACGCAGGGAATGGTGGAAACGATCTACAGCGGCGTTACGGATGAGGAACTCTCCAAAGAAACCGTTAGGGAGGCCACGAAGGGAAACGACATCTATCTGACGATCGATATCGATCTCCAACAACAGGCCTATGAGATCTTAGTCGAAAAGGTCAAATCCCTTTTAATTGAAAAAATCACCGGCGTTTCTTCTTCCGACGGATCTTCCTATTCCGCCGGAGACGTGTTGATCTCTCTCATGGACAATGGCTATTTCGATCCGGATACCATCCTTACCGTTGACAGCGTCTATGGCGAGGCTTTCCGTTCGGAATACGAACGGCAGGCCGCTTCCGTTATCGCCCAGCTCCGTTCTGCCATTATGGACCGAAATATGCTGATTCGTCAATATAACGACGATCTGGAGCAGATTTATAACGCGTGGATCGAGATCATGCGGGACGCGGAAGGCGTCCTCAGTACCGAATATCAGGATTCGGGTACCTTCTATGAAGAATATGCCGCGGGAGAAAAAACCGCCTATGAATTTTTGGAGTATTGTATTTATAACAATATTCTCGATCTCGAGCAATTCGGATTGGAACATGAGATGAACGTGGACGTCATTATGCAGTCTTTCCTGGACCAGGAGTTTGAAAAAATCATCGACAATAACGCGTTCCAGCAGATTCTCTATGAGCGTATTCTGAACGGCGGCGCTTTTTCTACCGAGAACTTTATGCTGCTCCTGTATGACGCGGGAATCCTCAGCAATACGGATGGGAGCCGCGGCAGCCTTCTAAACGGTACGGCCACCGCGGAGGAGGTTTTGATTCAGAAGATTCAGAAGGATGAACTTACGCCTTCGGACATACATCTTGACCCTTGCAGCGGCAGCGCGGTCATCACGGATACACAGAGCGGAGAGGTTTTGGCGATGGTCAGCTATCCCTCTTACGACAACAATCTGATCACCTCGGATGCGGATTACTATAGTCGAATCATCACAAACCAGTCGTCTCCGCTCTTGTTCCGTGCCCTGCAGGAAACAAGAGCGCCGGGTTCCACCTACAAAATGTGTACGTCGATTACCGCTTTGGAAGAAGGGGTGACGACGCTTAATGAGACGATCTACGACGCCTATCAGTTCCCCTTGGCCAACAGTATCGATAAACCGGTCTGTCATAGTACCGTCAGTCACGGGGACGTAAATGTGGTAGAAGCCCTTCGCGTATCCTGTAATTATTATTTTTATACCATGGGATATCGCCTTTCCGAACCGGTAAATGAAGAATTCGACGACGCTGTAGGCCTCGAGAAAATGGCCTATTACGCGACAGAACTGGGACTAGCGACGGAGACGAACATAGAACTTCCGGAAGCTTCGCCCACCACGTCGGAACAGGACGCGGTGCGAAGCGCGATCGGGCAGGGAACCAACTCCTTCACGCCGGCCAATATCAATCGCTATACGTCCACGCTGGCGAACGACGGAACCGTTTATGATCTATACCTAGTCGATCACATTTCCGATTACGCGGGAGAGGTGATCTATCGGTCGGCGGCTACCGTCGCCCATCAGGCGAACGTATCGCAGTTTTCCTTCGACACGGTGCGTTCCGGCATGGTGGCTATGGCGGAAAGTACACAGCAGCTCGCGGATTTTATGACGAACGGGATTTCCGTCGCGGGCAAAACCGGTACGGCCCAGGAGATTAACGATCGCCCCGACCACGCGCTGTTTACCGGCTACACGAACGTGGAAGATCCGGAAGCCACGATTACCGTGGTCATTCCCTTTGGCGGCGGTTCCTATAAGGCGATCGATACCTTCGTCCATCTGGCGGAGGCATATTATGCAATAGTATCATAAAAAGCAAAGTTTTGAGAATTTTTTTCGTTTTTTTACTATTTTTCTATTGAAAAAGTTTGTGGAAGAGGTTATACTGATGTCAGAGAAGCGTTTTCTTAGCAAGATCGACTTCACCTTATTGAGCGTCGTTGTGCTCATGGTTATCTTTGGTGTCGTCATGATTGGCAGCGCTGGAGGATGGGAAGTGAACACCGAACACTTTTCCATCGGTCCTATCATGACCCGTCAGCTTCTTGGTTTTGTCCTCGGACTGATCATTGCGCTGGTCATTACGTTCATGAGCCGTGAACTCCTGCGGTTCCTCTCGGTTCCTGCCTATATAGGAATGCTTTCTCTCTTGGTACTGGTTCTTCTGATCGGTACCGGCACCGGAGATACCGGGGAAACTACCGACGTCCGCAGATGGCTTCCTCTTTTTGGCGGATTCAATATTCAGCCGTCGGAATTTTCCAAGTTTCTCATGATCGTAGCGCTGGCTCGTTTCTGTGATCTGCGCGCCGAGAACATGAACAAGCCTTTTACATTGCTCTTGTATCTCGCGTTAATGGGAATCCCTGTGCTATTGGTCATGATGGAACCGGACCTTTCCACATCCGTCGTGATGCTTTGCATCGGAGCCGCCATCCTGTTCGTTTCGGGCCTGGATTGGAAATATATCCTCGTGGCGGTCGCGGTGGTGGGGCTTATGGTCGTGATTGTGCTGGCGGACGCCTATGCTCCGAATGGGCCCAAACTCCTGAACGATTATCAGGCGACGCGTATCTGGGCGTTTTTTGATCCACAGAGTTATGCTCAGGATTATGCCTATCAAACCTTACGGTCGCAATACGCGATCAGTTCCGGCGGGCTTCAGGGCGTGGGACTCTTCAACAGCAGCGGTCTCGTTCCCGTTCCCATGACCGATTTCCTATTCGGTATTTTAGGAGAAGAGTTGGGTTTTATCGGATGCAGCTGTATGCTGGGCCTTCTGATCATTCTAATTGGCCGGATTCTCTGGATCGCGAAAAAATCCGACGAATTATACGGTAAGCTGATTTGTATCGGTGTGGCTACCTGGATCGCTATGCAATCCTTCATCCATATCGGAGTGACCACCGCCGTACTGCCCAATACCGGGCTTCCGCTTCCGTTTATGAGCTACGGTTTGAGCTCACTGGTTTCCAACATGGCTGCGATCGGTCTTGTGATGCACGTTTACGCGGGTATTCAGAATAAGACCGCGAAATATAAATATATATAGGAGGGACACACATTGAATATCGCTTTGGCCGCACACAATAACAAGAAGAAGCTGATGCAGAATTTCTGTATCGCTTACCGTCACATTCTCAGCAAACACATCCTCTACGCAACAGGTACGACGGGCCGTCTGATCGAAGAGGTGACTAATCTGCGTGTTCACAAATATCTGGCCGGTCCCTTAGGCGGTATTCAGCAGATGGGAGCTCAGATTTCCAATAACGAGACCGATTTGGTGATCTTCCTGCGTGATCCTTCCGCGGATTCTTCCGAGGCAAATCCTGCTCAAATCATCAGGCTTTGCGACATGCACAACATCCCGGTCGCGACCAATCTGGCGACGGCGGAGATGCTGGTGCTTGGCATGGAAAACGGGGATCTAGATTGGCGGAATATGTATAAGTAATGCTCTAAATGGGAACGGACCTGTGGATCAGCGTCTCCACAGGTTCTTTTTATGCTTATTCTCTCATATGCTGAATAAAAACGGGAGATGATCTTTTTGCGCGAAGAAAACTCTGTTCCCTCCCTGTTCTGTCATCCTATCCAAGCGATTCTGGCGATCGCTTTATTCGCCGGATATTTTATTCTGAAATCCGTGGGAGCCGAGTGGATTCCCATATGGTCCGCCTTACTGTCAGAAGAGGCCTTTTGTCTGATGGACATATTGGATCAATGGCTTCATTTCCTGCATTGATTTTCATCCAAAGAGGAGGTTCAAAATACATATGAAACACGTCACGATTCCGGACTCGATCCTGCTATCGGTAGAAAAGCCGGCCAGATATATCGGCAATGAAATCGGGGCAATCTATAAGGATCCGGAAAAGACGCCGGTCAGAATCGCGTTTTGCTATCCGGACGTCTATGAAGTGGGCATGTCCCACCTGGGTCTTCAGATCTTATACGGGGATTTTAACCGCATGGACAATGTCTACTGTGAACGGGTCTTTGCCCCCTGGAGAGATATGGAAGAGCAGCTTCGTACTCACAACATCCCCCTGTATACGCTGGAAACCTATACGCCGGTCCGGGATATGGATTTTCTTGCCTTTACACTGCAATATGAAATGTCTTTTACCAACGTCCTCAACGTGCTCGACCTCTCCGGCATCCCGCTCTATGCCAAAGATCGCACAGATAGAGATCCCCTTGTCATCGCCGGAGGCCCGACGGCCAGCAATCCGGAGGTATTGGCTCCCTTTATCGATTTCTTTTATATCGGAGAAGGAGAAGTATCCTACGAGGAACTCTTCCGGCGTTATGAAGAGCACAAAGCCGCCGGAGGAGGGCGCCGGGATTTTCTCGAAAAGATTCTGGATTTAGGGCCGATCTATGTTCCCGCCTTTTATGACGTGACCTATCAGGATCATCCCGCGCCGGGAGCCTCGCGCACGCCGGCGATTCGCTCTATAACGCCGAACCGTCCTGACGCGCCGTTAAAAATCCGCAAGGACATTGTGGAGGATCTGGATACGGCCTTTTATCCCACCCGTCCCATCATCCCCTATCTGCAAACGATCCACGACCGAGCCACTATGGAGATCTTTCGGGGCTGTATACACGGCTGCCGGTTCTGTCAGGCCGGACAGGTTTATAAACCGGTACGGTATCGAAGCAAGGAGAAGGTCCTCGAACTATGCCGTCAAATCATCAAGAACACGGGATACGACGAGATTTCTTTTACCTCTCTCAGCACGGACGATTATCCCTGGCTAAAAGAACTAATGGAAGAATTCCATCGGGAATTTCCCCATGTGTCCGTCTCGCTGCCCTCCCTTCGGGTAGACGCTTTCTCCTTAGAACTGATGCAGCAGCTGGCGGAAGGGAAGAAGAGCGGTCTGACCTTCGCGGCGGAGGCGGGGACCCAGCGTCTTCGAGATGTCATCAATAAAGGACTTACGGAGGAGGAGATTCTCAGCGGATGCGGCCTCGCTTTTCACGGAGGCTGGGATCGGGTAAAGCTCTATTTTATGTTAGGACTGCCTACGGAAAGCATGGAGGACGTGGACGGCATCGCCCGTTTCGCCTATCGGATCTTGGATACTTGGAGCCAGATTCCCAAAGAAGAACGTTCTCGGGATATCCAGATCACCGTTAGCACCTCTTTCTTTGTTCCCAAGGCCTTTTCGGCCTTCCAATGGGCGCCCCAAGTATCCGAAGAAGAGTATCTGAACCGCCAGAAATTCCTGAACGAACAGATTCGCAGCCGCAAGATCCGCTACAATTGCCACGATTCCTTTATCAGCACCCTGGAGGGATTGATGGCCCGAGGAGACCGGCGCGTATCAAAGCTGGTTTATACCGCCTGGAAAAAAGGCTGCCGTTTCGACAGCTGGTCCGATCAGTTCCGGGAGTCCGCATGGCGCGAAGCCATCGAAGAATGCGATATTGAACTGGATTATTATAATCATCGGGAACGTCCGGCCGACGAGGTTTTCCCCTGGGATCTGATCGACTACGGTGTCAATAAGGCCTGGCTGCGCCGGGAATACGAACGAGCCATGGAAGGAATCCCCACGCCGGATTGCAGGGAACACTGCACCGGCTGCGGAATGATGGGATTTGCCCGTCAGGGACTCTGTTTCATGCCGAGGGAGGAGAAGAAATGATGCCCATTCGCTATCGGAAACGAATTGCTTTCCGTAAAGAAGGAAAAATTCGTTTTATCGGTCACTTGGACATGCTGCGCACCTTTCAGCGCGCGCTCAGCCGCGCCGGGGTGGAACTTGTCTTTTCTCAAGGCTTTAACCCCCATCCCCAGATGTCCTTCGCGCAGCCTCTGTCGCTTGGAGTCTGCGGAAAACGCGAATACATGGAGCTGCAGCTGGCAGAACCTTGGGAAAACACGGCGCTTTTGCAGCGCGTTAACGCCCAGCTGCCGGAAGGACTTTTGCTGACGGAATGCCGGGATATGCCCGAGGGCGTCAAATCCGCCATGTCCCTATCCACACACGCCCTGTACCATATCGAGCTGCCCTCCTGCCACAAGGACGAATATCCCCTTCTCTTAGAAAACTTCCTTTCGAGCGAAAAAATCCCGATCCGGAAGCTGGCCAAACATCACGGACGCAAACAGGAAGTGGAAGTGGATCTTAAGCCCATGATCCGATCCCTATCCCTTTCGGAACCTTGCACCCTGCAGCTGTGGTGCGCCTGTTCCGGGACAGAAAACCTGAAGCCGGATCGTATGATGCGCGTTTTCTGGGAGAAGTCCGGCCATCCGGAAGACGCGGGGACCGAACGGATTGATCGCGTGGATCTTTATCGAGAAGAAGAAGGGCATATGTGTTCCCTGATGGATCTTTTGCCGGAAAAATGAAAAAAATAGGTTGACAGTATGGCGCTTTATGTGATATGATACTAGCGTTGCCGCTCGATGAGGCTTTCAAAGCATGTCTTAGATGCTGCCGTAATCGGCGAGTTTAGAGAGAAGGAGGTGCCTGAGTATGTACGCAGTTATTGAGACTGGCGGTAAGCAGTACCGGGTACAAGAAGGAGACGTTGTATTTGTCGAAAAGCTTGGTCTGGTTGAAGGAGAGGCCTATACGTTCGATAAGGTTCTCGCGGTCTTCAGCGAAGACGGAGTGAAGGTTGGAACTCCTTATGTCGAGGGTGCTAAGGTTGCCGCGACAACCCTGAAAGAGGGTCGTGCCAAGAAGATCACTGTTTACAAGTATAAGTCCAAAAAGGGCTATCACAAGAAGCAGGGTCATAGGCAGTATTTTACGAAACTTCAGATCAACGGAATCCAGGCGTAAGCGAGGACTTCCCATATGATTGAAGCGCTGTTTCTGACGAACGAGCAGGATCGAATCTGGTCCTTTGAGATTCGCGGGCACGCCGGTTTCGCACCCTCCGGAGATCCGGATATCGTTTGCGCCGCCGTATCCGCGTTATCCCTTAACACGGTCAATGGACTGGAAAAGTTTTCTACCGATCCCGTTCAATACGAAATGAACGAAGACGGCTTTTTGTCGCTTCGCGTAGAGGCGGTCCGCAGAGGCGGAGGATCTTCCGATACGGACCTGATCTTAAATCTTTTACGTCTCGGGCTTCAGTCGATTTCTGAAACGTATGGCAAGAATGTTCTTGTACAAGTTTGCAAGCGCACATGAAGGAGGTGCAATACAATGCTTCAGATGAATCTTCAATTGTTTGCTCATAAGAAGGGTGTTGGTTCTACCAAGAACGGACGTGATTCCGAGTCCAAGCGCCTGGGAGCAAAGAGAGCCGACGGCCAGATCGTTAAGGCCGGCAATATTTTATACCGTCAGCGCGGTACCAAGATCCATCCCGGAACCAATGTAGGGATCGGTAAGGACGATACCCTTTACGCTTTGGTAGAGGGCCGCGTTCGGTTCGAGAGAAAGGGCCGCGACAAAAAGCAGGTTTCCGTATATCCTGTAGAGCAGGCCGTATAAGTTCGGCGAATGGTAAGATCGGGCAGGTTTCAAATAACTGTTATTTGGAACCTGCTTTTTCTCAATAAAGGAGAAAACAGATGTTTGTAGATGAAGCTAAGATTTATATCGAATCCGGTAAAGGAGGAAACGGCTGCGCCTCCTTCCGAAGAGAAAAATATGTGGCGAACGGCGGCCCGGACGGCGGCGACGGCGGCAGAGGCGGCGATATCGTCTTCGTGACAGAGCAGGGGCTAAACACCCTTTCCGAGTTTCGCAACCGTAAGATCTATAAGGCCCCCAAGGGCGGCGACGGCAGCGGTAAGAACTGTCACGGAAAGGACGCGGAGGATCTGGTGATTCCCGTTCCCGTAGGAACGCTATTAAGAGAAGAATCCACCGGTCTCGTCGTGGCCGACATGGCCAGACTGGGACAGCGGGAGGTCGTTTTGCAAGGCGGCAGGGGTGGTAAGGGAAATCAGCATTATGCCACCCCCACCATGCAGATCCCCAAATACGCGCAGCCGGGCCGTCCCGGAAAGAGCATGAACCTGATACTGGAACTGAAAGTGCTGGCGGATGTGGGCCTTCTGGGGTATCCCAACGCGGGAAAATCCACGTTTTTATCTCGCGTGTCTAACGCGAAGCCCAAAATCGCGGACTATCCCTTTACGACGCTGACGCCGAACCTGGGCGTGGTGGAGCTGCCCTACGGGAAATCCATGGTCATCGCGGATATCCCCGGTCTGATCGAAGGCGCGTCGGAGGGTGTCGGACTGGGACATGAGTTCTTGAAGCATCTGGAACGGACCCGTGTCCTGATCCATCTGGTGGACGCGGCGGCTCTGGACGGAAGAGATCCGGTCAGCGATATCGAAAAGATCAATCAAGAACTTTCCAAGTACAGTGAGAAGTTGGCTTCTCTGCCTCAGGTGATCGGAGCCAATAAGATGGATCTTCCGGACGCCCATGTTCTTTATGAGGAATTGGAAGACTATTGTAAGGCTCATGATTTCCCGCTTTATCCGATTTCCGCCGCTACCGGGGAAGGAGTCCGCGCCCTTTTAGATCGGGTGGTACAGATTCGAGATTCCATCGGCGACGAGCCTATCGTCTTTGAAAAAGAATACTTTATCGAGGAACAGGAGGCGCTGGTCCGTATGGAAGAGGGGGACGGCATCGAAATCGAGATGCAGCCTGACGGTTCTTATTGGGTTGGCGGTCCCGTCATCGACAAGATGTTAGGATTTACCCATCTGGAAAGCGAGAAGGGATTCGATTTCTTCCAGCGTTTCCTGCGGGAACGGGGAATTATCAAACGCTTAGAAGATATGGGAATACAGGAGGGCGACACCGTGCAGGTCGGTGATACGGCCTTTGAATATTACCCGTAATATGGAAAGAGGATATCATTATGACAACAAAACAGCGAGCCTATCTTAAATCTCTGGCAAGCACGATGGATCCCATTTTTCAGGTGGGAAAAGGGGGCGCCGCGCCAGAACTGGTTAACGCCCTCGATGACGCGCTGGAAAAGCGAGAACTCATCAAAATCAATGTACTCAATAATTGCGCCGACGACTTAAGAGATATCGCGGAGATGATCGCGAGCCGCACCCATTCCCAAGTCGTTCAGGTCATCGGAAGGCGTATCGTATTATACCGTCCTTCCAAAAAGCCTCAGATTCAGCTGCCCAAGTAAGGATGAACGCTTTTATGCAGGACGTTTTTAATCCACAGGCCAGGCGGATCGCCGTCATGGGCGGCACCTTCGACCCGATTCATTACGGACACCTGGTGACGGCGGAGGCCGTGCGGCACGAATTTGCAATCGATCAGGTGCTGTTCATTCCCACGGGTCAACCGCCCCATAAGGCTCTGGGCGCCGTCAGCGACGCCGAGAGCCGTTACCTGATGACGCTTTTGGCCACCGAGTCGAATGAACATTTCTATGCCTCTCGAATGGAGATCGACCGCGGCGGTTTCACCTATACGATCGATACGATCCGCGCTCTCCAGAAGATTTATTCTCCCGGTACAGAGATCTTTTTTATCACAGGAGCGGACGCCTTTTATCAGATGTTCGGCTGGCACAACGCCGAGGAACTTCTGGGCGCCTGTACCTTTGTTGCCGCCACACGGCCCGGATATCAGAAAGAAGAACTCATCAGGCGTATCGGCGTTACGAATCAGGACCATCCCAGGCGGCGATTCCATTTCCTGGAGGTTCCCGCCCTGGCGATTTCTTCATCGGATATCCGCGAACGGGTAAGAAACGGACGTCCTATTAAATATCTGGTGCCGGAGGCGGTGGAGAATTTCATCAAAAAACACCGTTTATATCGGGAGGAGGAAAAAGGATGAACCTTCCTGACCGTATCGAGATCCTTCGATGGCTGTACGGCCGTTTGAAGCCCCGTCGTTTTCTTCATACTCTGGGAGTCGAGCAGTTGGCCGTGCATCTGGCAAATCTCCATCATCTATCCCCGGAGACGGCCTCCACGGCCGCGCTTCTCCATGATTGCGCCAAAAACATGTCCGACGAGGAGCTTCTTCAGATTTGCGACAGATCCGGAGTGGATCTGAAGCCCAATCAAGAATATCCCCAACTGCTGCATGCTTTTGCAGCCCCGGTCGTAGCCCAGGAGAAATTCGGGCCGCTGCCGGAAGATCTTCTAAATGCCCTTCGGTTTCATACCACCGGCAGGGCGGGGATGTCCCCCATGGAAAAGCTGATCTTCTCGGCGGATTACGCGGAACCGGGCCGGGAACCCTTTCCGGGGCTTTTGGAGGCTCGAGAGCTTCTCGTTTCCGATTTAGGCTTGGGGACGCTTCAGATTTTGGAAAACACGGTGCAATATCTGCGCCAAAAGAAACAGAAGGTTCATTTTTATACATTAGAAGCGCTGCAGTCTTTGCGGCGGGAAACACAGAGAGAAGGGAGGGAAGAATCGAAATGAACGAACCCAAAAACACGGTCTCAGAGGACCTGAAGGAATCCGCCGCAATGGCGAAGATCGCCTATCAAGCCCTGGAAAACAAGATGGGAGAGGATATCCGGGTTTTGGATATCCACGAAGTGTCCGTCTTGGCCGATTATTTTCTGATTGCCCACGGACGCAATCCCAATCACGTGCGGGCCTTATTAGACGAGGTGGAAGAACAGCTGGCAAAAGCCGGTTATGAAGCCTCGGATAAGGAAGGTCTTGATACTTGTACCTGGGGCCTGATGGATTATCAGCGCATCATTGTCCACGTATTCAGCCAGGAAGCCCGCGTATTCTATAACCTGGAACGCATCTGGTCAGACGGTCAAAAGGTGGATCCGGAAACCCTATAAAATAAAATGTAACGAAAAGATCCCGTTTGGAATTTTCTCCAAAACGGGATCTTTTTTGAGAAATAGGGGGATCCACAACTATTCGCAAAACACAACTTTTACGAATAGTTATGACAAAAGAGGGGCCACTTCTTCCGAAAACCCTCAATAAGCCTTGATGTCCATCTGGTAATATCCTTTCTCGTGTTTGCATACGGGACAAATCTGAGGCGGCTCCGTACCCATGTGTACATAGCCGCACACGCTGCATACCCAAGCGATCTGTACATCTTTTTTCAGGAGCTGATCTTTTTTGACCAGATCATAAAATGCCCGGAAACGTTCCTCATGATCCTTTTCGATGGACGCGATGTTGCTGAAAAGCTTCGCGATCACCGGAAAACCTTCTTCTGCCGCGATTTGACTGAACTGGGGATACAGTTCCGCGTGTTCTTCATGTTCTCCCTGGGCTGCCGATTCCAAATTGGTCAGCGTATCGTTTAAGGCTACCGGGAAATCCGCCCCGATATCTACCGTACGCTGATTCAGGTTGCCTTCATTCATCGCCTTAAAGAACTCTTTGGCATGGGCTTCCTCATTGGCCGCGGTCAGCTGAAAGATCTGGGCGATCTGGATCAAACCTTCCTTACGCGCCACCTGAGCATAAAACGTATACCGATTCCTGGCCTGGGATTCACCCGCGAAAGCCTTCATTAGGCTTCTGGCCGTCTCTGTGCCTTCCAGATTCATAGTATGAGCCTCCTTAATCAATGGATTGAAATCAGGAGTAGTATGCGACGTTATGGTAAAACTATGCAAGCCTTTCAAGTATTCGTAAAATATTTATTATTCCGCATACTTGAAAATCCTTTACTTTTATGCTATGATATCCGGTATGAACGTTATCTTACTTTTATCGGAAGAAAGGATCAAATTATGACCTATCAAAGACTACTCAGCTATACCCGCAAGGCGGTGGACGACTATCAGATGATCCAGGAAGGAGACCGCATCGCCGTAGGTGTTTCCGGCGGAAAAGACAGCATCACCCTGGCCCTTGCCCTAAAAGGGTTACAGCGTTTCTATCCCCATCATTTTGAGGTGATGGCTTTCACCGTCTCCCTGGGTTTTCCTCAATTTGATACGGCCCCGCTGGAAGAATTCATGCGCTCTTACGAGATCCCCTACCATGTAATTCCCACGGATATCGGCTCCATTGTCTTTGAGGAGCGCAAGGAATCCAACCCCTGCTCTCTCTGCGCCAAGATGCGCAAGGGCGCTTTCAATGATTTCGCCCTTCAGATGCATTGTAATAAAGTAGCTCTTGGCCATCATAAAGAGGATGTGGTGGAGACCTTCTTTATGAGTCTGTTTTACGAAGGCCGGCTTCACACTTTTTCACCGGTCACCTATTGGGATCGAACAGGGCTATATGCCATCCGCCCGCTTCTCTATACGCCGGAGGCGGACATTATCGCCTTTACCAAAAATATGAACCTGCCCGTCATCAAGAACCCCTGTCCCGCGGACGGCGTTACGAAACGCGGTGAATTCAAGGAACGGCTGCGCCATTGGAACACCGAAATCGGCCATACGACTGAACGGGCCTTTCGCGCCATTCAGGACAGTATCCCAGGATGGCAGGTTCAGAAAGGAAACGAACATGAGCGGAAGTTATCATGAAGAACAGCGTCGGCACATGATCCTGAAGCTTCGGGATCTTATGCTGGAGCTGCCGGATTTCTGTTTTGAGTATTTCAGAGGGATCGAACCGGTCACGGCGGAACGAACACGATTAGGATACGCCTATGATTTGAAGATCTTCTTTCATTTTCTGACGGAAAACAAAGAGAGTCTTCACGGAAAAACGCTGCGGGCCCTTACCCTTGAGGATCTGGATCAGGTGGATGTGCAAGACCTGGAACGTTTCCTGGAATACCTGACCGTATATGAGAAGGAAAGCGCGAACGGCTCTTCCGTGGAGCTGCAAAACGGAGAAAAGGGCAAGGCACGCAAAGTCGCGGCCATTCGCAGTCTGTTCAAGTATTTCTATAAGAAACAGAAGATTCACGGAAACCCTACCACGCTGATCGATACGCCGAAAATCCATGAGAAAAATATCATACGGCTGGAGGTGGATGAGATCGCCAGGCTCTTAGATGAAGTCGATTCCGGTGACCGTCTGACCCCCAGGCAGAAAATCTATCACAAATATACCCACGCGCGGGACCTGGCGTTGATGACCATACTATTGGGAACGGGCATGCGTGTCTCGGAATGCGTGGGACTAAACCTCAGCGACATCGACGATAACGTAAACGGTCTAAAGATCACCCGAAAGGGCGGCAATGAATCCATTCTATACTTCGGTCATGAGGTAGAAGATGCGCTAAAAGCGTATATAGAAGAACGCAAAAAGATCATTCCTCAGACGGGACACGAGGACGCCCTCTTTCTCTCCCTGCAGAAACGGCGCATCACCGTGCGGGCCGTAGAGAATATCGTCAAGAAATACGCTTCCGTTGTTACGCAAATGAAGCGTATTTCTCCCCACAAATTACGCAGCAGCTACGGGACGGCCCTCTACAGCGAAACGGGGGATATCTATCTTGTGGCGGATGTGCTTGGCCATAAAGATGTCAATACCACAAGGAAGCATTACGCGCAAATGGAGGATTCCCGTAGGAGATCGGCGGCGAACGCCGTCATCCTGCGGCAGGAAAAAGAAGAAACCGATGGGAAGGGGGAGACTCAGGAATGAGCCTCCCCTTCTCTTATCGCAGCCAAAGATCTTTGCATCGGCATAACGATGGACTGCCCCTCATAAATCCGATCGGAGGACATACGATTGAGATCTTGGACCTCTTGGATATACGAACGAATGTCCTGGTCTTGGGGAACATATCGCAGGGCTAAATCCCACAAAGTGTCACCCTCCTCAATGATGATCGTCTCGTACACGGTCACCTGTTCGGTTTGCGCGTATGCCGGGCGGGGCATGCATAAAGCGACCAAAATTCCAAGGCATAGGATAAATGCTGCTATCATATAAAGAACCGCGTAATGGCGTTGATGGAAACGGGAAATCGCAAATGAACTCATGTTCGTTCTCCTTTCGTGAATAGAATGTATGTTCTCATCTACGCGTTTATTCTAGCACGAACGAACGTTCCTGTCAACCCCAATTTTTAAGAAAAGAGAACATATTTTCTCGAACAGGTTTTTGCGAACAATTGTTTGACTTTTTATCCCGGGTGTGTTATACTGAAAACGTCAATTGGGACTTCTACATAGACGTGTAGACCGATTTTAGGAAAGGATGGATGCAAACCGTGACGGGAAAGGAATTATCTCAAAAGCAACGGCAGATTTTAGACTATATTATACAACAGCAGGCGCAGCGGGGGTACCCCCCTTCCGTGCGCGAGATTTGCGAGGCCGCGAACCTGAGCTCCACTTCCACCGTTCACGGTCATCTGGAGCGTTTGGAGCGCAAGGGCTATATCCGACGAGATCCCACGAAGCCCAGGGCCATCGAGATCCTCTATCATCCGGAGCAGGAATGTCTGCCGGAGGATATGGCGGAGCCGGAATTCAGAGCGGTTCCCCCTTCCGAAGTGGCTCAGGTTCCCGTCATCGGTAGAGTGACTGCCGGAGAACCTATTCTGGCTGTGGAGAACATCGAGGAGCACTTCCCCCTTCCGCTTTCCGTATTAGGAGACGAACCGGAAAAGGATTTCATGCTTCGGGTTCGCGGGGAAAGCATGATCAACGCCGGAATTCTGGACGGCGATTATATCCTCGTTCATCAGCAAAACACCGCCCACAACGGTGAGATTGTGGTGGCGCTCATCGACGATAGCGCCACGGTAAAACGATTCTTCCGTGAGAAAGACTTCATTCGGCTGCAGCCGGAAAACGACTATATGGCTCCTATTTATGTAAAGGAAGCTTCCGTCCTTGGCCGAGTCATCGGCGTCTATCGCAGGATGGATTAAAGATGAAGAAAATAATCGGGCTGATGCCCCTTATTTCGGGCAATGGCATATTCCGAAGACGGATTGATCGAAGGGATCTATATGCCTTCCCATAAGTTTATCTTGGGCGTTCAGTGGCATCCCGAATTTTCCTATAAAGCGGACGAAAACAGCAGGAAGCTGATTAGCGCCTTCGTATCATCGATATAATATATTTAAGAAAAAGGCAGGCCGGGAGAAATTGCTCCGGTCTGCCTTTTTTAGAGATGCTCTTTATTCCCTTACATTCCCACTTCGTCGCCTACGACGATGACGGAGATTCTTCCGGGATTCTTTCTGCCGTGATAGATCACGGTCATGTAGTTGCACATGCGTTTTCTGGTCTGACAATCCTCACATACGCCGCTATGCGTACAGGGCGTATCATGATGAATCCGCTTGGAATTCAGCGGAGCGACTTCTTTGATTCGAGCCATGGCCGCGTCCAGATTCTTGACCACCTTGTTGGCGCCGGTCACGATGATGACCCTCTGGGGTCCAAAAATCATCGCGGCCACGCGATTGCCGGAGCAATCCATATTGACCAGCTCCCCGGCCTCGGTGATCGCGTTGGTGCTGCATAGGAAATATTCGGCGTTTAGCGCCTCATGATACTTGGCGACCTCTTCTTCGTGATTCGCGCAGCGATAACGGTCGATCAGCCGATAGTTGCCCTCGCGAAACGTATCGATGATTCCCATCTGATTCAGGGTCGTAGAACCTCCAAGGCCGATCAGCGCCCCCTCCGGAACCATCTCCAGCACCAGTTTCTTGGCTTCCTCCAAATTGTCCACATAGTGGGCGTCGTACTCCTTCTCCGAAAGCGTCTCGGTAATTCGTTTTCCGATCGCCTCATAACGCCATTTCTTTAATGGATCATTCATCTTACAACCTCCTGTAATGATATATTTTGCAAAAGCCGCCTGACAAGAGGCGGCTTTCTCAACCGGATATAGCGGCGATTAAAACAGATTCAGCTGTTGATCCTGAGATTCCGCCCGATGATCCCGCGCCAGATCATTGATCTTCTTCAAAGGATCCAAAAGCAGGCTCACGGACATATCGTGATTCAGCGCGGCGATCATGTACGCCAGATATTTGGAACAATCCACCTCAAAGTACCAAGGCGCCTCTAAAAGCTCGGGCCGACGATAGGTCAGATTCGTGGAAAGAACACCGGAGAGAACTCCCCGATCCACCGCCTCTTGGAACTTGTCCAGTCCTTCCGTAAACAGGGCATATGTACAACCGGCGAAGATGCGCCCCGCTCCCCGCTTCCGAAGATCGTAGGCGATATCCAGCATGGACTCGCCGGAAGAAATAATGTCGTCATAAACGAATACGTCTTTTCCCTTGATATCGCTGCCCAAAAACTCGTGAGCCACGATGGGATTACGACCGTTGCGAATCTGAGAATAATCTCTGCGCTTATAATACATTCCCAGTTCCACGCCCAGAACCGAGGCATAATACACGTTTCGGTCCATCGCGCCCTCATCCGGGCTGACGACCATAAAATTATCCTTATCGAGTAAAATATCCGGGATGTGCTTCAAAAGAGCCTTGAGGGTCTGATAGGACGGAATCGCGTTATCAAAGCCCATCAACGGAACCGCGTTCTGCACGCGAGGGTCATGAGCGTCGAAGGTAACGACCTCCGAAACCCCCATATTCTGAAGCTCCTGCAGCGCCACGGCGCAATCCAAGGATTCTCGGGCGTTTTTGCGATGCTGCCGTCCTCCGTACAGGATCGGCATAATCACGTTTACCCGGTGCGCCTTACCGCCGATCGCCTGAATGGCTCGCTTCAAATCGGCGAAATGATCGTCCGGAGACATAGGAACCCTGTGTCCAAACATATCATATGTACAATTATAGTTTCCCACATCGGAAATGATATAGACGTCCAACCCACGAACCGACTGATCCAATACTGCCTTTCCGTCTCCGCTCTGGAACCGCGGGCACTTCACGCTCAACAGGAAAGAATC
>CALWBZ010000091.1 GCA_944376225.1 uncultured Clostridia bacterium
TTCGGGAAGATTTCGCCCCACAAAGCCTTCAAGTGTCTCTTCCCCCACAAAAAAGCAAAACTCTAAAAAAGAAAGCGCCCGCCGGACGCTTTCTTGTCATGTCAAAAATTGTATGCTGTCTCGAGATTGGGCAGCTAAATTCATACGCTGCTTTTCAAAAAGAGATTTAGAATTTTTCAGCAGCGTACAAGTTGTACGCTGCTGAGAGAAACTCAAGCAGAAATCTACAGACAGCGTATGAATTTTTTCAGTGCAGCTCATCTTGTACGCTGGGATGAGATTCTGCATCTAGAATCTTCAGCGAGCGTATGAATTCATACGCTGCTTTTCAAAAAGAGATTTGAAACTTCCCGGCGGCGTACAATTTTCTGCATGCCTTAAAAGAAAGAATTCTCAAGTCGATTCCATTTTATTCGCTGCACCCAGTCGATTGAATTAGAAGAGACGATCACTGTGGCTATAGAGAAAACAATATTGGATAGGGGGATATAAGTTAGAGACAGTCCTAGAACCACAAGATCGATGATTAAATATGCTCGTGAGAGCCGCCAGTGAGTGACATGGGAAAGCGTGAGAGCCAGAGCGTCATCGCCGCCGCTGGAACCGCCTTGCCGCACGACGATTCCAGCCCCGATTCCTACGAACAAGCCGCCTAAGACAGAGGCTGCCAGCGGATAAGCGGATAGATCCGGCAGTATGGGCGGGAAAGACTCCCAGAGCTTATAAAACAGCGAGACGCATAAAGTAGAGATCGCCGAGATCTTGATAAATCGTCCTCCCAGATATTGATAAGCCAAGAGATAACCTGAAATATCCAGGATCGGCGTAATGACAGAAGGCGGAAGGCCCAGCCAGTGTTCGATGAGCAGCATGGTACCGATCAGCCCTCCCTCGGTGATATGAGTTTGCTGATGAATGTTGTGAACTCCGAAGGTGCAAATGGCCGAACCGAGAATGATAAAAAAGATCATGGAAGGCGTAATGCCCTCCTTCAGCCGCTTCACCCAGGAAATCACAGAATGCTTAAACATAATAAACCTCCTTTGTAGCATTGCTACGCTCTAAGGATAAACCATATAGTAACTATAAGGTCAAGGGAAAAATCAGTTTTTTTTCAAAAAGACTTGCATTTATAAGGGGATAGTGCTATACTAATACTGTGTATGAGTTAAGATTTCGAGAGCGGGCCTACCCGCTCTCATTTGTTGTAAGCCCAATGCAGGCGGTGTAAGTGAGGTGATTGTATGAAGAAAGCAGAAATGATTCGGTTGGTAGAGGAGTGTCTCAAGCCTTTTGCCGCGGAGCGAGGATATGAGATCGTAGACGTGGATTTCGTTAAGGAAGGATCCAATTGGTATCTGAAAGTCTTCGGCGATAAAGAAGGTGGTTTTTCCATCAATGATTGCGTGGATACCAGTCATTATCTGGATGAACAGCTGGAGAAAGCAGATCCCATCGACATTCCTTATATTCTGGAAGTGAGTTCACCGGGCTTAGACCGTCCGCTTAAAAAGGATAAGGATTTTGCCCGCAGCATCGATAAACTGGTCGAGGTGAAGTTGTTTACACCCCGTAAAGAAGGAATCTTTGCCGGGGAGAAGGAGTTTATCGCGAAGCTCGTCGCCTACGATCCGGAAAAGCAGGATGTGACGCTGGCGGATGAGGATGGAAGCACAGGAGTATGGAACCGCAAAGAGCTGGCCGGGATTCGTCTGGCCGTGATATTCTAACGATAGGAGGAGATCGTCAAAATGAATGATTTTGTGATGGCCCTGGAGGAACTCCAGAAGGAAAAAGGGATCGACAAAGAGGTAGTGTATGAGGCTTTGGAAGCCTCGTTGGTATCGGCTTGCCGTAAGAATTTCGGAACCTCCCAGAATATCAAGGTGGATCTGAATCGTAAAGACGGCACGGTGAAGGTGTGGGCACAGAAGGACGTGGTCGAGACGCCCCAGGACGATAACCTGGAAATCAGCCTGGAGAAGGCGCAGCAGATTAACGCGGCCCTTCAGATCGGCGATGTAGTGGATATCGAGGTCACGCCGCGGAATTTCGGCCGTATCGCCGCGCAGAACGCAAAGCAGGTGGTCGTCCAGAAGATCCGGGAAGCGGAGCGCAACATCATCTACGGAGAATATAAAGGAAAAGAGCGCGAGATGGTCTCCGGCATGATCCAGCGCAAAGAAAAGAAGAATGTCTATATCAACTTGGGCCGCACCGAAGCCCTCCTGAGCCCGGCGGAACAGATTCCCGGAGAAGAGTATAAGCAGAACCAGGTCATCAAGGTCTATGTGGTGGAAGTGCGCAACACCCCCAAAGGCCCTCAGATTCTGGTCTCCCGCACCCATCCGGAGCTGGTCAAGAGGCTGTTCGAGCAGGAAGTACCGGAGATTCACGAAGGCATCGTTCAGATCAAGAACATCGCCAGAGAGCCCGGCTCCAGAAGCAAGCTCGCGGTCATGAGCAAGGACCCGCAGGTGGATCCCCTGGGAGCGTGCGTAGGTCCTAACGGCGATCGTGTCAACGCGGTAGTCAACGCGCTTTCCGGTGAGAAGGTGGATATCGTCGTATGGAACGAACAGCCGGACGTTTATATCGCGGCGGCTCTTTCACCGGCCCAGGTTTTGCGGGTGGATGTGGATCCGGAGAATTTCATGGCATCCGTCACCGTTCCGGAGAATCAGCTTTCCCTCGCGATCGGAAAGGACGGTCAGAACGCGCGTCTGGCGGCTCGTCTCACGGGATACCGTATCGATATCAAGAGCGGAACGCTGGGCCGGGTCATCTTGGACGACGAGGAAGAAGATTACTTTGCTCCTCCTTTTGAAGACGAAGACGATTAAGTCAGATATAAGGAGATAGGGCATGCTGAAGCAAAGAAAAGTTCCGATGCGTAAATGTACGGGCTGCCAGGCGATGAAGAGCAAAAAGGAGCTCGTTCGGATCGTGAGAGATCCGGAAGGTCAGGTATCTCTTGACCGCACAGGAAAGAAATCCGGACGGGGAGCTTACATCTGCGATCAGAAAGAATGCTTGGAAAAGGCGCTTCGTAATAAAGGGATCGAGCGATCCCTCGAGGTCACCCTTTCCCAAGAGCTGATAGAAACCCTACGAGAGGAGTTTGCGCAGAAGTGAACGAGCAGGGAATCATGCAGATGCTCGGTTTATGCAGCAAGGCCGGCCGGGCCGTATCCGGCGAGTTTCAGTGTGAAGAAGCTCTGCGCCGGCAAAAGGCGAAGCTGGTCGTGGTGGCAAAAGACGCGTCCGCGAACACATATAAAAAGTTTAAGAATAAAAGCGAGTATTACCATGTGCCCTTTTATCAATTATCCTGCGATAAAGAAGAGTTGGGAAGGGCCATCGGTAAAGAGAAGCGTTCCTGCGTCGCGGTAACGGATATCGGACTGGCGGGAAGCATATTGAAAAAAATGGAGGAGAATTAATCTCCGGAATATCCGAAAGGTGGAAATGAGCCAGTGGCAAAAATAACAGTTGAAAGTTTGGCAAAACAGTTAAAAGTCAGCAGCGGGGACGTGCTGAAATGTTTGGAGAGCATCGGCGTGTTCGTTCCCAACGCCAAGGCTCCTTTGGAGATGGAGGAGATCCGTAAGGTCTGCGTAAAACTGACGGGCAAAGAGCCCCGGTTCAAGAGACCGACGCCCAAGAACGGAACCGGGACGAAGGCCGCGCCGAAGAAGGAAGCGGCTCCCAAGAAAGAAGAAGTTAAGGCTCCGGAGAAAAAAGAAGAGGTAAAGCCTGAGCCGGAGAAGAAAGAAGCCGCGCCGAAAAAGGAAGAAAAGACAGAGGTGAAGGCGGAGAATAAGGCGCCGGAACAGCCGAAGAAGGCCGAGAAACCGGAGGCGGCTCCCAAGAAAGAAGCCGCGCCCAAGGCGGATCGTCCTCAGAATCAGCGGAGCGGGAACAAAAACGAGTCCCGTAGCGATCGTCCCCAGAATCAGCGAGGCGGAAACAAGAACGAGTCCCGAGGCGACCGTCCCCAGAATCGGGATCGCGGTTTCGGAAATCAGCGGGGCGGCGGGCGTCCCCAGCCCAATAACCGGGGACGTTCCCAGGAGGAGCTGTCCATTCCGGAGGCTCCAAAGGAGGTTACCTCCGCCATCGATAAGCCGAAGAAGACGGAGCGGATGCGCCGGGATAAGGATAAAGAGCGGGAGAGAGCCAAAAACAGTACGCAGGAAGGATTTAACCGTCGTCATAACAAGAACTTCGCCGCGATGGGCGAGGAAGGGGACGAGGTTGTCAAGAATCGCGTGAAGAAGAATAAGCCCATGCCCAAGCCCCAGGAAGTCGAGGAAGAGATCAAGGTCGTACAGCTTCCGGCGATGATGACAGTGCGCGAATTCGCGGACATGGTCAAGAAGCCGGTGACGCAGATCATCAAGAGCCTGATGCTGAAGGGTCAGATGATGGGACAGAACGACGATCTGGAATACGAGCAGGCGGAGGCTTTGGCCCTCGAGATGGATATTTTGGCGGAGCCCATGCAGGAAGAGGATATTTTCAAGGCCTATATGGAACAGGAGGACGCGCCAGAGAGCTTAAAGAGCCGTCCGCCGGTGGTCGTCGTGATGGGTCACGTCGATCACGGAAAGACCTCCCTTCTGGACGCCATCCGCAAGACCAAGGTGACGGCGGGAGAGGCAGGCGGTATCACGCAGCATATCGGAGCCTCCGTTGTCAGTATCAATGACCGCAAGATCACCTTCCTGGATACGCCGGGTCACGAGGCCTTCACCGCCATGCGGCTCAGAGGCGCCCAGGTGACGGACATCGCCATCCTGGTGGTGGCGGCGGACGACGGCATCATGCCCCAGACCATCGAGGCGATTAACCACGCCAAGGCGGCCGGGGGTCAGATCATCGTAGCCATCCACAAGATGGATAAACCGGAGGCCAATCCGGATCATGTGAAGCAGCAGCTGACGGAATATGAACTGATTCCCGAAGAATGGGGCGGTTCCACCATCTGTGTGCCGGTCTCCGCAAAGACCGGAGAAGGCATCGACACGCTGTTGGAGATGGTGCTTCTGGTAGCCGACATGGAAGAGTATAAGGCGAACCCCGACCGCGCCGCCACAGGGCATGTGATCGAGGCCCAGCTGGATAAGGGAAGAGGCGTCGTGGCCACGGCCCTGGTGCAGAACGGGACGCTAAAGATCGGCGATACCATCGTGGTCGGAAAGGCCTATGGCCGAGTGAAGGCCATGAGCGACGATAAAGGAAAGAAGGTCAAGAGTGCCGGTCCTTCGGATCCGGTGGAGATTCTGGGCCTTTCGGAAGTACCCGTGGCCGGCGAACAGTTCTTCGTAACGCCGAACGAGCGGGAAGCCAGACAGCTCGCGGAGAAGGTCAGCGCCAAGGATCGGGAGAAGCTTTTGGAAGGAACCAAGAAGGTTTCCTTGGAGAGCCTCTTCGACCAGATTCAGGCGGGTTCCGTGAAGGAGCTGAACATCATCGTCAAGGCGGACGTACAGGGTTCGGTGGAAGCCGTGCGTCAGAGTCTGGAGAAATTGTCCAACGATCAGGTCATGCTGCGGATCGTTCATGGCGCCGTGGGCGCGATCAACGAGTCCGACGTCACGCTGGCCTCCGCTTCCAACTCCATCATCATCGGATTTAACGTCCGGCCGGACGCGGGAGCCAAGGCGGTAGCGGAGCAGGAGAAGGTGGATATGCGCCTGTACCGGGTCATCTATGATGCCATCGAGGACATCGAGGCGGCCATGAAGGGCATGCTGGATCCGGAATTCCAGGAGAAGATAGACGGGCACGCCCAGGTGAGACAGACCTTTAAGGTCTCCGGCATCGGCAGCATCGCCGGATGCTATGTGACGGACGGAAAGATCACGAGGGGCAGCAAGGCAAGGCTTATCAGAGACGGCATCGTCGTTTATGAGGGCGAGATCGATTCTTTGCGCCGTTTCAAGGACGACGTCAAGGAAGTGGCCACCAACTACGAATGCGGCATCATGCTGAAGTCCTATAACGATGTTAAGGAGGGCGATGTCGTAGAGGCGTTCTCGATGGAGGAGATCGTCAGGAACTAAATAGGAGCACGGCGTCCGGTCCTCCGGACGCCGTCTGACAGAGGAGATTATTATGGCAGGAAAAGCAAACGGACGGATGGCGCGTATCAACGAAGAAGTCCGTCGGGAACTGAGCGAGATCCTCCGTAACGAGGTTAAGGATCCCCGGATCGACGCTCCCCTTTTATCCGTGTTAAAAGCGGATACGACCAGGGATCTTAAGTATTGTAAAGTGTATATCAGCATCCTGGGAGATCCCAAAATGCGGGAGGAGACCGCCCAGGCGCTCAAACAGGCGTCCGGATTTATCCGCAGAGAGCTGGCGGCGCGCCTAAACTTGCGAAACACGCCGGAACTTAAGTTTATCATGGATGATTCCATCGAATACAGCATCCATATTGCCAAGATGCTCAAAGACTACAGCACGGAGAAGCCGGAGGAAGAAGAATGACGTTTCAGGAAATGGCGAAGACTTTTCAGGAGTTTGTAAGCCGGCAGGATCGCTTTATTTTAAGCGGGCACGTCCGTCCGGACGGGGACAGCATCGGCGCCTGCGTAGCCTTGGGCCTGGAGCTGCTTCGCCAAGGAAAACACCCCATGATCTATTATGAGGGGGATACCTCCCGGTACGGCTGGGTGAGCAGGAGTCTGCCCATCTTGGATAAACAGAGCCTTTGCAAGGCGACCTGCGGCCGTTTCGGCTGGATCATGCTGGACTGCGCGGAGCCCCATCGAGCGGGAGAAGCTTCCGTCTGCGCGGATCTGGCGGAGGAATCTTTCTGCATCGACCACCATGTCAACCAGAAGGAATATGCCACTTATAACTGGACGGATTCCAGGGCAACCTCTACTTGTGAGATCTTGTTTCATCTCTTTAGGGAGAACCTGTATCCAATCACAAAAGAGGTGGCGGAGGCCCTCTTTACGGGCGTGGCCTTTGATACAGGCGGATTCAGACATTCGTCCATGACGCCGGATGTGTTTCGGATGGCGGCCTGTCTTTCCGATACGGGCATCGATATCACTCAGATCATGAACGGATTGTTTCATACCAAAGGCTTCATCGAGACGAAGGTGCTGGGTCTGGCCCTGCAAAAAGCCTATATCCATCAAAATCAGATTATCGTATCCGCCATGGAGGCCAAGGATTTCCAGTCCGTGGGCGGCACGAGCGATGACAGCGAAGGAGCCGTGGCGGCCCTCGCGGAGGTGGCGGAGGCGGAGGCAGCCGTATTTTTGCGGGAACTTTCGCCGAATACGATTCGCGTCAACATGCGTTCCAAGAGTAAGGTGGATGTGGCGCTTGTGGCGCGGGCCTTTGGCGGCGGCGGTCATGTCCGCGCGGCGGGATGCACGGTCGGCGGTTCGATGCAGTCCGTATGCCAGCGGGTGCTGCGGGAAATCATGAAGCAGCTGCCGGAGGAAGACGAGTGAATGGGATTCTCAATGTAAACAAGGAGCCGGGATACACCTCCAACGACGTGATCGCGATTCTGCGGGGGATCCTGCGAATCAAAAAAATCGGGCATACGGGGACGCTGGATCCCGGGGCCTGCGGCGTATTGCCCGTGTGCCTGGGGCGGGCGACGAAGGCGGCGGCGCTGCTGACGGCTTCCCAGAAGGAGTATGAGGCGGAGCTCCTCTTCGGTCAGGAGACGGACACCCAGGATCTGTCCGGCGTGGTGACGAGAAGCACGCCTTACCGGTTTCAGGAAGAGGCCTTCTACCAGGCGGTAGAAGAACTCACCGGGGACATCTGGCAGGTACCGCCTATGTATTCGGCCCTTAAGGTGGGAGGCGTGCGGCTGTACGACCTGGCCCGGGAAGGCATAGAGGTGGAACGAAAGCCCCGAAAGATCCGTATCGAAGAGATCCGGGTGCTGCGCCTCGACGAGAAGGGCGCCCGAATCCGGGTGACCTGCCAGAAAGGGACGTATATCCGCACGCTCTGCGAGGATCTGGGCCGGAAGACCGGATGGCTCGCCTGCATGTCCTATCTGTGCCGGCTGCGAAGCGGCCCCTTTACCTTGGCGGACAGCCTGACGATCGACGAAATTCGGGAGCGGAAGGAACAGGGTACGCTGGAGGAACGTATCCTTTCGGTGGATCGTTTGTTTGAAGCATACGAAGAAATCCGGATCGGTGAAGATCAGGAAAAACGCCTGAAAAACGGCAACACCTTGGTTGTGCCGGCGCGCTCCGCCCCGGGGGAGCGGATCCGGGTGTATGATATGCGGGGACAGTTTACGGCGTTGTACCGAATCGGCGACGAGACGGAGAACGGACAGGCCGTATGTAAAATCGAAAAGATGTTTTAGAAGGAGTGGTGAAAGATGGAAAAGATGCGGTGGAATGAGGCGTGGCCCTATCGTCGGCAGCCGTCTGTCATCACTCTGGGTTTTTTTGACGGATTGCATCGGGGGCATCGCCGGCTTGTGGAAGAGACGAGCCGACTGGCCCAAGAATGCGGCGCGGAAACGGTCATGATGAGTTTCGAGCCCCACCCGACCCACGTCTTGGCGGAAAAACACCCTGTTCCCCTCATCTACGGCCTTCCGGAGAAGGAATGGGTCGTCGGAGAGACGGGGAAGATCGACCATCTTGTCATCATGCGCTTCGAACCGGAGCTGATGGATATGGAGCCGGAACAGTTCGTTGCCAAAATCCTCGTGGAGAATTTCCACGCCGCCGGCGTGGTGATCGGAAGCAATTTCCGGTTCGGAAGACAGAACCGGGGAAACGCCGAGCGGATGCTGGAACTGTGCCGAATCCATGGCATGCGCTGCAGCGTCGTCTCGGAGGTGCAGGACGAGGGCCTGCGCATCTCCAGCAGCCGGATCCGCCGACTCTTGAGAGAGGGAAGGATGGAAGAAGCCGGCCGTCTTTTGGGAAGGCCCTATTTTATGCTCGGCACCGTAGAGAAAGGAAGAGGACTGGGAAGCAGGGCCCTGGTGCCCACGGTCAACCTCTTGCTGAATGAAGAGAGGCAGTATCCCGCGCCCGGCGTCTACGTGACCCGTACCTTTACCAAAGACGGAGCTTACGAAAGCGTATCCAACATCGGGCACAACCCCACGGTGGGAGAAGGAATCAGTCTGCGCTGCGAGACCTATCTCATGGCCTTTGACGAGAACCTGTACGGGCGGGATGTGAGAATCGAGTTCTACAAACACCTGCGGCCGGAAAAGAAATTTGAGAGTATGGAAGCGCTGCGGCTTCAGCAGCAGACCGACATACAAAATGCCCGCGAGTATTTTGCGGAAGAAAAGGAGTAAGGAACATGAAATACATGGGATTAAACGAGATTCGAGAGAGCTATCTTCGTTTTTTTGAGTCGAAGGGACATCTGCGTCTAAAGTCCTTTCCCCTGATCCCGAAGAACGATAAGAGCCTGCTTTTGATTAACGCGGGCATGGCGCCCTTAAAGCCCTATTTTACCGGACAGGAAGTCCCTCCCCGTAAGCGGGTGACCACCTGCCAGAAGTGTATCAGGACCGGCGATATCGAGAACGTGGGAAAAACCGCGCGTCACGGCACCTTCTTCGAGATGCTCGGCAATCTCTCCTTCGGAGATTATTTCAAGCCCGACGCCATCCATTGGGCTTGGGAGTATTGCACGCAGGTGCTGGAGATGGAGCCGGAGCGCATCTACGTTACGGTCTATCAGGACGACGACGAGGCGGAGCGGATTTGGCATGAGGAGATCGGCCTTCCTATGGATCACATCTCCCGCATGGGCAAGGAAGATAATTTCTGGGAGCACGGCTCCGGCCCCTGCGGCCCCTGTTCGGAACTCTATTATGACCGGGGCGAGGAATACGGATGCGGCAAGCCGGACTGCGCGGTAGGGTGCGACTGCGACCGCTACATGGAGTTTTGGAACAACGTCTTCACCCAGTTTGACCGGCAGGACGACGGCAGCTATCTGCCCCTGGAGCATAAGAACATCGACACCGGCATGGGGTTAGAGCGTCTGGCGGCCCTGATGCAGGGAGTGGATTCCATCTTCGATGTGGACACGATCAAAGCCATCCGGGATCATGTGTGCCGCATCGCCGGCGTGGAATACGGCGTGAAGCACGAGACCGACGTTTCCGTCCGAGTCATCACGGATCATATTCGTTCCATGACCTTCATGACCTCCGACGGCGTATTGCCTTCTAACGAGGGCAGGGGATATGTCCTCAGACGTCTGCTTCGCCGGGCGGCCCGCCACGGCAAGCTCTTAGGCATTTCCAGGCCCTTCCTGGCGGAGATCAGCGGTACGGTGATCGAAAACTCCAAAGAAGCCTATCCGGAATTAGAAGATAAGAAGGAGTATATTTTCAAGGTGCTTCACAGCGAAGAGGAGAAATTCTATGACACCCTGGATTCCGGTCTGGAGATCCTGCATCACTATATCCGGCAGAATCAGGAGGCGGGCAGAAGCGTGCTCTCCGGCAGCGAGGCCTTTAAGCTCTATGACACCTACGGTTTCCCCATGGATCTCACCCTGGAGATCGCCCAGGAGGCGAACATGACTGTGGACGAGGAAGGCTTCCGCAAAGAGATGGAAGCGCAGCGGGTAAGGGCTCGTTCCGCGAGAGAGGAGTCCAACTACATGGGCGCCAAGGCCACGGTTTATAACCTGCTGGATCCGAATATGGTGACGGAATTCCACGGATATGACCGTCTGGAGGAGAAGGACGGGAAGATCCTGGCCATCACGACGGATTCCGCGGTGGTAGAAAGAGCGGAGGCGGGAGAGGAGATCACGGTCTTTACGGATCACACCCCCTTCTACGCCACCAGCGGCGGACAGCATGGGGACAGCGGTGTTCTGCGCACGTCTACGGGCACGGTGGAAGTGGAGACTACCAAGAAAGCCATCGGCGATAAGATCGGCCATGTGGGCAAGGTGACGGAAGGCTATGTGGAACAGGGACAGACTGCGGAGTTATCCGTCAACGGCGTACAGCGTATGGCCTGCGCGAGAAACCATTCCGCCACCCATCTTTTGCAAAAGGCGCTGAGAAACGTGCTGGGAAGCCATGTGGAGCAGGCGGGATCCGATGTGACGGCGGATCGTCTGCGCTTCGATTTCACCCACTTCGAGGCCATGAGCGGAGAAGAATTGAAGAAGGTGGAAGACGAGGTCAACCGGGAAATTCTGGCGGCCCTTCCCGTTCATACGGAGATCACCACCATGGAAGAGGCCCGGAAGAAAGGGGCGATGGCCCTGTTCGGCGAGAAGTACGGCGACCGGGTGCGGATGGTCATGATGGGCGATTACAGCGTGGAGCTGTGCGGAGGCACCCATCTGTCCAACACCGCTCAGGCGGGATGCTTTAAGATCCTTTCGGAAGGCGGCGTCGCCGCGGGCGTGCGCCGTATCGAAGCCCTCACCGGTGAGAAGGCCCTGGAGTATTTCCGCAAACAGGATCAGGAGCTGGAGCTCATCGCCCATATCGTAAAGACCAGTAAGGAAAAGGCGGCGGGACAGATCAAGACCCTCATGGAAGAACTCAAGACCCTGCAGAAGGAACTGGCGGGCGTGAAGGCCAAGATGACCGCCAACGCTGCGGACGACATCATGAAGGACGTGCAGAAGGTAGAAGAGATCTCCGTCTTAAGTGCCTTCCGTCCTGAACTGGATGCCAATGCCCTGCGGCAGATGGGCGATACCCTGAAAGGTAAATTGGGGGATTGCGTCATCATCCTGGCCGGCGGAAAGGAAAAGCTTTCCTTTGTGGTCATGGCCACGGACACGGCGGTGAAGAAGGGGGCGCATGCCGGAAACATCGTGAAGGTTGCCGCCCAGAAGACCGGCGGAAACGGCGGCGGCCGTCCCAACATGGCCCAGGCCGGCGGAAAGGACGCTTCCCAGGTGGAGGCGGCGCTGGAAGAAGCCAAGAAGACGGCCATCGAACAGCTTACAAAATAATCGGAAAAAGAAACCGTGCGGGCGCGCGGTTTCTTTTCTCAAAAACGGAGGACGGTTCCGGGCCGGACGTCCTCTGTCATGATCGGTCATTGATTCTCCGCAATCTTGTGAAGCCAACTGTCGATGAGGAGCATGAGGCGCTTGCCTAGGGTACTCTCCTCCACGGATTGGGCGGCGACCAGGGGCAGGGTGGCGACTTCTTCATCGTTTTGCAAATAAGTGATGGTTCCCACCGGATCTCCCTCCGCGACAGGCGCATGTATAGAGGGGGCCATATCGATGCGGGTCGTCAGATTCTGAGCGTCCACCGCCTGATCCTTAGAGGATAACAGCTGCAGGTTTCCCTGGACCCTAGTATCGATCTCGCTTTGCATTCCTCCCGCGACGGAGACTTTCCCGGCGGACTGTCCGTCGGTTTCTATGGTCTGTAAGGTGAAGGAGCCGAAGCCGTAGTCTAGCATCCGGGTCACGTCCTGGGAACGCTGATCCTTCGTTTCGGCGCCCATGACGACGGCGATGAGGGACATGTCCCCGCGAGTGGCGGTGGCGGACAGGGAATATTTGGCGAGTCGGGTAAAGCCTGTCTTCAGCCCGGTCATGCCGTTATAGCTCTGGATCAGATGGTTGGTATTGGCCATATCTGTCTCGCCGGGTCCGGAACGCCACACGTGGGGCATCATCTCATGCCAGGTGGTGGTAAATTCTGTCACTTCCGGGAAGTTCAGCATGAGCTCCCGGGACATGAGGGCGATGTCTCTGGCGGTGGTCACATGCCCGTCGGCGTCGAGGCCGCAGGGATTTACAAAATGAGTGTTGACCATGCCCAGCTCCTGGGCTCGCTGATTCATCATATCCACAAAGCCGTCCTGACTGCCGCCGATATATTCCGCGGTGGCGATGGCGGCGTCGTTGCCCGAGGCGATGCACATGCCCTTGATAAGATTCTGCAGGCTAATCTGCTCCCCCTCCTCTAATAGAATCGTGGATCCTCCGTATCCGGCGGCGTTCGCGCTGACAGTGACCATGTCCTCCATACTGGCTTTACCGTCCCGCACGGCCTCGTAGGCCAGGAGTATGGTCATTACTTTGGTTACGCTGGCGGGTCTTCTCGGCGTGTCCGCGTCCTTCTCATACAACACTTTACCGGTGGACTGCTCGATCAGAATCGCGGAGGGCGAGACGATTTCCGGTTCGGCGGCGAAGACAGGCTGGGGCAGCGCGATCGCCAGGATCAGACTGCATAGGATTAAAAAACAGGATAGAATCCGTGTCTTGCTCTTCATAGATCTTCCTCCTTGAAAGAATAGTCAGGTCTAGTATGTTCTTCCTTGAAAGAATTATGCTTTTCTTATTGGGTATGAATTATTTATTAAATTTGGGGAAACATCTTGACAAGGCCCTTTTGCTGGACTAAACTGAAATCAAAGTTAGGAGAAGGAGGCTTGCAGCCATGGGATTTTTTGATAAACTGTCGGATATTGTAAGCACGACGGGAAAGGAATTGAATAAGAAGGCGAAGGATCTGGTTTCGACCAGCAAGCTGGAGAGTCAGATTAGCTTGGAGGAAGAGAAGATCCATAATATTTACGTTCAGATCGGGACGGAATATTATGAGCAGTATAAAGAGGATCCGGTGAATCCTTTCGCGCGGCTATGTGAACAGATCACCGCGTCGAGGGAGACAATCGAGGAATTAAAGAAAGAAGTAGAGCGGCTGAAAGGGCTTCAGCGCTGCCCTTCCTGCGGCGCGTCCGTATCCATTGAGGCGGCCTTTTGTCCTTCCTGCGGCACGAAGATGCCGGAGGCGAAGAAGGAAAGCGCCCCGGAAGATATGAAGGACGATGTGAAGGAAAAGGCGGAAGAACTTAAGGAAAAAGCGGAGGACGCCGTGGAAAATCTTGGAGAGAAGGCCGGCGAGGTCGCGGAGCAGATCAAAGAGAAGGCGGAGGACGCCGTCGATTATGTGAAGGAAAAGCTGGATTCCGAAGAATGATATAAATGGAATAGTATGCAAGAAAAGCCCATCCGGGACATGCCGGGTGGGCTTTTTGCGTAAAGCGGTAAGAAAGGCCCGAAGGGGCCTGCACGGGTGTTTTTCCTTGACAGAACATGGCATATAGACTATAATGAAGACAGTGAAAGGGGGGAGCCGTATGGCGGTAGAAGTCCGGCTGCCGGCGTTTGAAGGGCCCTTAGATTTGCTGCTGCACTTGATCGAGAAAAACCAGGTGGATATCTATGATATCCCCATCTACGAAATCACGCAGCAGTATTTGGCCTGTCTGGACGAATGGAACAAGAAAAACATGGAAATCGCCAGCGAGTTTATCGTGATGGCGGCCACTTTGATTAATATCAAAGTGCGGATGCTCCTGCCCGTGCCGAAGGAGACGGAGGAAGAGGAAGATCCGAGAGAGGAACTGGTTCGGCGCCTGCTGGAATATAAACGGTATAAAGAGGCGGCGGCATGGTTTCGGGAGAGGATCCCGGATCCGGATCGCCTGTGGATCTGCCGGAAGAAGACCCAGATCGTCCTCCCCCCGCAGATTCCCCCGATCGAGCGCCTCCTTGGCGGCGTATCCTTAGACAGCCTCTTCGCGCTGTACCGTGAAGCCCTCAAGGGGCAGAAGGAGAGTGTGGATCCTTTGCGGTCCACCTTCAAATCGGTGGCCAAGGACGCCTATACCATCGACGAAAAGATTCACGACCTCATGCAGACGCTGGAAGCCCTGCAATCGGTGAGCTACTATAGTCTGCGGGAGAAAAGCCGTTCCCGGCAGGAGGAGATCACCTATTTTCTGGCCATGCTGGAGCTGAATCGAAGCAGCATGGTTTATCTGCGGCAGGAGAAGGAATTTGCCGATATCATTATGTCTCTGAGGATGGCCCAGGAGGCTCTTTCGGAGCCGGAGGAAGTCTCCGAGACCGAAGAGGAGCCGAAGGAAAAGGTCATATGGCTTTCGGAGCGGGAGGAGGAGCCGCCTTCCCTGCCCCAAGAGCCTGTCATCCTCCCAGAAGAGGAACCAATAGAGGAGCAGGATACAGATCCTGTCCCAGAAGGAGAACCAGAGTATGACGACGGAGAACATGCAGGAGACCCGGGCGGAGATGTCCGCGAAAGAGGAGACACAGAACCAAAAAAAGAGTACGCCGCCAGTGCCTGAAGAGGCAGCGCGCAAGATCCCGGAGGACGAATTGGAAGCAGTGGCAGAAGCCCTTCTATTCTCAGCGGGAGACAGCATTGCCCTGGTACACATTGCGAAGACGCTGGGCGTGGATCAGCGGAAGGCGCAGCAGATCGTAGAGGAGCTGGCGGCGAAATACGACGGGCAGAAAAGAGGGATTCGTGTGATCCGCGTGGGAAACGCGTATCAGATGACCAGTCGCCCGGAGTATTATACTTATATCGGTCAGATGTATAAGTCCGAGGCGGCGTCGATCCGCCTGACGGACACCCAGTTAGAAATCTTGGCGGTCATCGCCTACAGGCAGCCCGTCACGAAGATGGAGATCGAGGAGATTCGGGGCGTTAGGTCCGACGCGGTGGTCAACCGCCTGATGGAATACGGCTTAATCGAAGAAAAAGGGAGGCTCAAAGCGCCCGGAAGGCCCGTGCAGTTCGGGACGACGGAGGCGTTTCTGAAGTTCTTCGGAATCGAAGATCTCAAGCAGATGCCCCATCTCAAGGAGGCCATGGAGGACAAGCGGGAGGAAGAGACGCAGCTGTCTCTGGAACTCGCCGATCTGACCATCCTGCCGGAGTCGGAGGAGTAGAGGAGTTAGGGTCATGATAAGAGTCGAGGAAGAATGGATCACGGGCTGGGAATTTTCTAAAGGGGATGAGAATCATTATCGTCCCGTGGAGCTGCCCCATGACTGGGCCTTGGACGCGCCTTTTCGTCCGGAGGCAGAAGGCGGCGCGTCCCAGGGCTATCGCGATCGGTGGGGCGTCGGTTGGTATCGGAAGCGATTTTCGTTAAATAAGCGGCCCGACAGGCAGTACGCCCTTTATTTTGACGGGATCTACGAAAAGAGTACCATATGGGTCAATGGCCGGGAGGCAGGGGGCCGTCCTTACGGCTACAGCAGCTTTGAGCTTCCCATCACGTCCTATCTGCGAGACGGAGAGAACGAGATCCGCGTTTTTGTGGATAACCGGGAGAGGCCCTCGGACCGCTGGTATAGCGGAGCCGGCCTGTATCGTAAGGTGTGGTGGAAGGAACTTCCCCTTAAGCCTCTGGAAGAGCAAAAACTCTTCATACAAACCCAGATCATCGACGGCAGGGCATGCGTTCATGTCTGGTATGAAGAGGAGATCTCTATGCGGGTGGAGCTGGCGGGGAAGATTGTCTCGAGCGAACGGGGCAGAGTCGTGATCGAGGTGGAAAATCCCCGGCTCTGGTCCGCGGAGGATCCTTATCTGTACGATATGACGATCGAGCGATGGGAAGAAAACCGGGCAGTGGACAGCATCCGGAAAAAGATCGGTCTCAGGGAAGTCAAATGGAGATGGCAAGAGGGGCTGTATGTCAACGATAAGCCCGTTTTGCTCCGGGGCGTCTGTCTGCACCAGGACGTGGCCGCGCGGGGAATCGCGGTGAAAAAAGAGCTGTGGCGGGACCGCCTGCGGAAACTCAAAGAGCTGGGCTGCAACGCCCTGCGTCTGGCCCATCACCCCTTTAGCAGGGAATTTCTGGATCTGTGCGACGAGATGGGCTTTTATGTATACGAGGAGTGCTTCGACAAGTGGACGAGCGGGGCTTACGGACGGCATTATCCCACGGAATGGAAGAGGGATCTGGACGGGATGATCCTGCGGGATCGTAACCGCCCCTCCGTCATCATCTGGGGCGTGGGGAACGAGGTGGAGAACCAGGGACAGGATTCCATGCTAAAGATTCTTCAGAAGCTGGTGGAAGAAGTGAGGGAACAGGATCCCACACGGCCCGTCACCTACGCCATGAATCCACATTTTAAGAGAGAAAGCAGGATCGATGCCTCGAAGGTGAAGGATATTCAGAAGTTCGTGGACGAGGAGGACGACCGGGAGATCTATGACGAGGCGGAAAAGATCGAACGGATCCGCAAGATCGCGTCATTTGTGGACGTGATCTCCTGCAATTACCAGGAGCCCTGGTACGAGGCCATTCATCGGGCCGTGCCGGAGAAGCTGATCCTCGGGACGGAGGTGTATCCCTATTTCCTGGGAGACCGGGCCGTACTCCAGAATTTCACGGTCCATAACCCTTCCCTGGTGCCGGAGAAGTATCCCTACGTGGTGGGAAGCATGATCTGGACGGGGTATGACTATTTGGGAGAGGCAATGCAGTATCCTTCCAAGGGATGGAGCGGCTCGCTCCTGCGGACGAACGGCGTGCCCCGGGGAACTTTCTATCAGATCAAGAGTTATTGGAGCAAGGAGCCGATGGTACACTTCGCCGTGCTCGATTACAGCTTCGGGGACGAGTGCGTCAAGGAACACTGGGACAGCCCGCCCTATCTGGAGCATTGGGATTTCCCTCAGTTTCGGCGCGCGGTCATTCCCTATCGGATCGCCTGTAACTGCGAGGAAGCGGTTTTATATCTCAACGAGAAGATGTACCGCCTGCCATCTCCCACAGAATCCCCGGATCACGTCATCCATGGTTTTCTGCCCTGGCAGCCGGGGATCGTGCGGGTCGTCGGGTACCGGGGAGGAAGAGCGGTCTGCGAGCATCGGGTCGTGACGCCGGGGAAGGCTAGCCGGTTCTGTCCGGAGGAGGAAGGCCTCCTTCTTCGGGAGGGATGCGAGAAGCTGATCGGGATCCGGGCGGCGGACGAAGAAGGAAATTTGTGTATCCGGGCCCAGGGCCGCGTGACGTTTCGGGGAGAAGGAGGCCTCCGCGTCCTGGCGGTGGATAACGGAAACCTCTTGGGAGAGGAGCCCTACGTGAATTCCTCGATCTCCCTCTATCATGGCCGGGCTTCGGTCTTGGTGAAGGCGACGGAGAAGGGAGAAGGGATCCTGTATGTGAGCGGCGCGAACCTGCGGGAAACGAAGATGACATTTACAATCATATAAAAGGAGGAACGGATATGTTATATATTGGCGTTGATCTGGGCACCTCGGCGGTAAAACTGGTGCTCATGGAGAGCGGAGGAAGCATTCGGAAAATCGTATCGAAGGAGTATCCCCTCTATTTTCCCCATCCGGGATGGTCAGAACAGAACCCGGAAGACTGGTGGAAGGCGGTTTGCGAGGGAATCAAGGAACTCATCAGCGGCCAAAAGCGGGAGCAGATCGCGGGAATCAGCTTCGGAGGACAGATGCATGGCCTCGTGGCGCTGGATGAAGAGGATCGGGTTATCCGCCCGGCCATTTTGTGGAACGACGGGCGCACCGACGAGGAGACCCGTTATCTAAACGAGACGGTGGGCAAAGAGAAGCTTTCCCGTTATACGGCCAATATCGCCTTCGCCGGTTTTACCGCGCCCAAGATTCTCTGGATGAAGAAGCACGAAGGGGAGAATTTCGACAAGATCCGCCGGATCATGCTGCCCAAGGATTATATCGCCTACCGGCTGACGGGCGTACACTGCACCGATTATTCCGACGCCTCGGGGATGCTTCTTCTGGACGTGGAGCATCGGGAATGGTCCCGGGAGATGATGGAGATCTGCGGCATCCGCAGGGAACAGCTTCCCGACCTGTATGAGAGCTACGAGAAGGTGGGAGAGGTCAAGAAGGAGTTATGCGAAGAGCTGGGTCTGCCGGATCATGTGACGGTGGCCGCCGGCGCGGGGGATAACGCCGCGGCTGCGGTGGGTACCGGCACCGTAGGGGACGGACAATGCAATATTTCTCTCGGAACCTCCGGAACGATCTTCATCTCCAGTCGGGACTTCCGGGTGGATCAGCATAACGCGCTGCACGCCTTCGCCCACGCGGACGGTCATTATCATCTCATGGGATGCATGCTCAGCGCCGCTTCCTGCAATAAGTGGTGGATGGACGATATCATCGGAACCAAAGAGTATGGGGCGGAGCAGGCGGGCATTAAAAATCTCGGAGAGAATCACGTGTATTTCCTGCCCTATCTCATGGGAGAACGTTCTCCCCATAACGATCCCAAGGCGAGGGGAACCTTTACCGGCCTCAGCATGGATACCACCCGGACGGACATGACCCAGGCCGTATTGGAAGGAGTGGCTTTCGCCATGCGGGATTCCTTTGAAGTGGCGAAGGCCCTGGGCATCCGCATCGAGCGGACGAAGATCTGCGGCGGCGGCGCCAAGAGCCCGCTGTGGCGCGAAATCATCGCCAACGTGCTGGGGATTTCGGTGGAGATTCCCGCCTGCGAAGAGGGACCGGGATACGGCGGCGCGATTCTGGCGGCGGTGGCCTGCGGTGAATACGCCTCCGTGGAAGAGGCGACCGGAAGCCTGATTCGGGTGGTGGATACCGTGGAGCCGGATCCGGAGCTTTGCGCCAAGTATGAGAAGCGTTACGCCACCTTCCGGAGCATATATCCGGCGTTAAAAGAGATCTTTCGGACGATGGAATAACCGGGCGTCCCCGCTCATAGACTGAAGGAAAAGAAGGAGCGGAGGAAAAGCCGGCGTTGAAACGATGGATCGGATGTGTTTTGTGCCTATGCCTCATAGGACTATGGACTCCGGCGGTATCGGGGCTTGCCTCATCAGAGCTGAACGCGCTTTCGGCGGTGGTGATGGAAGCCTCCACCGGCCGGATTTTGTATGAGAAGAACGCCTATGAGGAGCGGCCCATGGCCAGCACTACCAAGATCATGACCCTTATCGTAGCCCTGGAAGAGGGAAACGAAGAGGAGATGGCGACGGTGAGCGAACTGGCCGCTTCCCAACCCAAGGTGAAAATGGGGATGAGCCCCGGGGAGCAATACAGGCTCAAGGATCTGTATTATCTGATGATGCTGGAGTCTTGGAACGACACGGCGGTGGTCATCGCCGAGCATATCGGCGGATCGGTGGAGGTTTTCTGTCAGATGATGACCGAGAAAGCCAGGGAGATCGGCGCCATGCATACGAGTTTCATGACGCCTAACGGTTTAGACGAGGAAGGGCATTACACCACGGCGGCGGATATGGCCCGGATCATGGCCTATGCCCTAAAAAACGAGGAGTTTCGCGAGATCGTCAATACCGAAAGCTACACCATGAGCACAGAGGCGGGCAACAGCCGCGGGGCCACCGCCCACAATCATAATCCCCTCCTGGGTGTATATGAGGGTATAAACGGAGGGAAAACCGGTTATACGGACGAGGCGGGGCTGTGTCTCGTAGAGGCCGCCGAGCGAGAGGGTGTGCAGCTTGTGGCGGTGGTTTTGGGCAGCGGCTGGCCGCCCCATTCCAATTATCGGGTGGAGGACGCGAAAAAGCTCCTGAACCTGGGATTCACAGAATACGATTTCAAGACGCTGGTGGAAGCGGGAACGCCGGCGGAAGAGACGATTAACGTGGCGGGCGGGACGGTGGATTACGTGACGTGCCGCGTCACGTCGGATTTCTCCTATTATGTATCGGAGGAGGACAGGATAGAGCTGTCTTACGACATCCCTTATTCGATCCCCGCTCCCGTGCAGAAAGGGGACATCGTGGGCGCCGTCAGCGTGTATGTCAACGGCACGCCGGTGGGAATACTGGACTTAGCGGCGGATCAGTCCTGCGAGCGGAGGAATATATCCTATTACTGGGACCGCCTGTGGAACTGCTTTACATTCTTAATAACGCCGATTTGAGGAGAGAAGGAGAAAAACATGGAGCAAGGGATAAGGCTGCAAAAATACATGGCGGAGGCGGGAGTCGGCTCCCGGAGAAAATGCGAGGAGTGGATTCAGGCCGGCCTGGTAGAGGTCAATGGCCTTCGGGTGACGGAACTGGGCACGCGGGTAGATCCGGGAAAGGACGAGGTGAAGTTTCGCGGGAAAACGGTGAATCCGCCCCTTCGGGAGAAGACGACGGTGCTTTTGCATAAACCGGCGGGATACGTGACCACCAGCCACGACCAGTTCGGGCGAAAAGACGTATGCGACCTGGTCAAGATCCCGGGCAAGAGGCTCTACCCCGTAGGAAGGCTGGACTATCAGACCACGGGCTTCCTGCTTTTGACGGACGACGGGGATCTTGCTTTTCATCTGACCCATCCTAAGCACCATATTCCCCGGGTCTATGAGGCCAAAGTCAAAGGAACGCCGGATCAGGCGGCCCTTTCCCGGCTGGAGCGGGGGGTACGGCTGGAAGACGGCTATAAAACAAAGCCGGCGCGGGTACGGATCCTCAAAAAAGAGGCGGAAGGCACCTGGATCGAGTTCACCCTCTATGAGGGGAAGAATCATCAGGTGCGCCGGATGGCGCGGGCGGTGGGGTATCCGGTGCTTCGTCTAAGGCGGGTGGCCATGGGGCCTTTGAGGCTGGAAGGCCTTCCCGAAGGGAAATACCGCCTGCTTACGGAAAAGGAAGTCAGGATGTTATATAAGGCATCCGGGATGAAGGAGTGAACGAAGGATGAATCGTTATGTTGTGAATGAGGCGGATCTTGAGAGCAATTTGCAAACGATCCGGGAACGCACGTCTTTAGAGATCATCGGCGTCGTGAAGGGAAACGGGTACGGGTTAGGGCTGGAATACCTGGCCCGGTTTCTCACCGAACATGGGGTAAAGATGATCGCGGTGACAGAGCTTGCGGACGCCAAACGCCTGCGGGATCAGTATATGGACGGCCCGATCCTGCTTCTGCGTTCCACCCCCCTCCCGGAGGAGGCGGAGAAGATTCTGCAGCTGGACTGCATCGCCACCGTCGGCTCCTTAAAAAGCGCCTGGGTGTTGAACCAGGCCGCCGCGGCCCAGCACATCCGGGTAAAGGCGCACATCAAGATCGATACGGGTCTCACCCGTTTCGGTTTTACGCCCCAGGAGGCCCAGGGGGCGGCCCAAAAGCTGAAAGAAATGGAACAGATCGATTTTTGCGGCATCTATACGCATTTTAGCAACGCTTATTCCAAAGACGGGCTGACCCGCAGGCAATACGAGGCGTTTCGGCGGGCCGTATCGGACTTTGAACAGGCGGGTTTTTCCTTCTCCATGGTACACTGCGCTAATACGCCGGCCTTTTTCAACGAGGGAAAGAAGATTGAAGAAGGGATGACCGCCGTGCGCATCGGCTCCGGATGGACGGGCCGCGTCGTCACCTGGCAGCCCCACGGACTGAAAAAGATCGGCGTGATCGAAAGCGACGTGCTCCAGGTGCGGGAGATCCCCCGGGGAACCCAGGTAGGGTATAGCGGAGCCTTCACCGCGGGAAAGCCCATGAAGCTGGCGATCGTTCCCGTCGGCCATTACGACGGATTCGGCCTTGAGGGGAAGGACGACATGACGGATCTTCGGACGCTGGCGGGAACCGTAATCTCCAAGCTGCGCCGTTATCTGCGTCATGAGCGCATGTCCGTAGAAATCGGCGGGCATATTTGTCCCGTGGTGGGATATGTGGGGCTCACCAGCATCGCGGCGGACGTTACCGGTTTCGATGTAAAGCCGGGGGATAAGGCGTACGCGGACATTTCCCCCCTGTTTGTCAATCCCACGATGGAAAGAGAATATCGAAGATAGGATGGACTATTCTTCTTTTGTGAGATTGTATCTTGCAAGTTGTCAGAAGATGGTTTATAATATATTTTGGTACAAAGTTGATTGTCTTTGACAATCTTTTGTCATACACCGGGTCTGTCGGTTCCGGCGGATCCGTCAATATCCATTTTTATATATTGGAGGTAGCGATGAGTACAATGGACAAGATTCAAGAGCTCAAAGCCAGCCGAAACGCGGTGGAATCCGGCGCGAAGGCGGCAAGAAGACGGATAGCGTCTCTAGTGGATCCCCAGAGCTTCGTTGAGATCGGTGCTTACGTGAAGAGCCGCAGCACGGATTACAACATGCAGAAGAAGGATACCCCGGCGGACGGTGTCGTCACGGGCTATGGCACCATCGAGGACCGGCTTGTGTATGTGTACAGCCAGGACGCTTCCGTATTGGGCGGCGCGGTAGGCGAGATGCACGCGGCCAAGATCGTGGCGCTGTATCAGAAGGCGATCGAGATGGGAGCGCCGATTATCGGCATCATCGATTCCCAGGGGCTTCGTTTACAGGAGCTTACGGACGCGCTGGCGGGTTACGGCAAAATCTACGCCTCACAGGCCAAGGCATCGGGCGTGATCCCGCAGATCACGATCGTGGCCGGTACGGCGGCGGGCGGCGCGGCGGTGATTCCCGGGTTGTCCGATTTCACGTTTATGATCGATAAGCAGTCCAAGGTGTTCGTATCGAGCGCCAACGCCATGGAGAAGGGGACGGATTTCGACTCCATCGCGGCGGCTTCCGTTCACGGAGCCAAGACGGGACTGGCTGATTTTGTATGCGCGGACGAGGCGGAGTGTTTCGCTAAGGTACGGGCATTGGTGGACATGTTGCCCGCCAACAACGAGGAGGATGCTCCCATCTATGAGAATCTGGACGACCTGAACCGGGTGAGCGGCGTGCTGAATACCGTGGTGCCGGAGGACGGCAGCGGGTTCGACATTCGGGGCGTATTGGCCGATCTGGCGGACGCTTCCCAGTTTATCGAGGTGAAGGCGGAATACGCGAAGAACATGGTCGTTGGTTTCCTGCGTCTAAACGGCGGCACGGTGGGCGTAGTGGCCAACAACAGCATCGAGGATCAGGGTGTTTTGACGATCGGCGCCTGCCGGAAGGCGGCACAGTTCGTCCGCTTCTGCGATGCTTTTGAGCTGCCGATTCTGACCGTGACGGACACGGCGGGATTCGTTTCTTCCAAAGAAGAAGAAAACGCGGGATTGGCGCAGGCCGCCGCGGAGTTGGCTTCCGCTTTCGCTCAGGCCACGGTGGCCAAGGTGAACCTGATCGTGGGCAAGGCTTACGGAAGCGCTTCCATGGTGATGAATTCTAAGGAAACGGGAGCGGACGTGGTGCTGGCTTGGCCCAGTGCGGAGATCGCGGTGATGAACGCGCAATCCGCGGCCAGAATCCTGTACGCGGAAGAGCTTAGCGCCGGAGCGGATCTGGCGGAGAAGACCGAGGCGGTCTCGGAGCTGTCCACGCCTTACGCGGCCGCGGCCAGAGGCAGCGTGGACGACGTGATCGAACCGGCGCAGACAAGAAAGCATCTTCTGGTTTCTTTCGGCATGCTGGCGAGCAAACGGCAGCTGTCCCCGGCAAAGAAGCACGGCGCTCGGTAATGCGAGGTGGCAAATATGTTAAATAGTATCCTGTTTAGCACAGGCTCCGATAATTTTATCGAAGGACTGGGAATCGCCCTATCCGGCTTTCTGATTACCTTCGCGGTTCTGCTTCTGATTTGTTTTGTGCTGTTTCTGTTCGGTAAGGCCTTCCATAAGCCCCAGGTGGCGTCGGCTTCCGAAGAGGTGGTAAAGGCAGAAGAAACAAAGGCAGAAGAGGTCCCGGTGACGGAGCCCGTTATAGAAGCGGCTCCCGCGGACGATGCGGAACTGGTGGCGGCGATCACGGCGGCGGTAGCCTGCTGTCTGGGAAGAAGTACGGACGGTCTTGTGGTTCGTTCTTTCAGACGAATCGGAAAAAGACGCGGCAGATAATGCCGGAACTCACTATATAATCAGGAGGATATAGCAATGTCTAGATTGTTTAACGTAACCGTAAACGGCACGATGTATGAAGTCGAGGTAGAAGAGGTGGGCGTAGGCGCTCCCGTAGCTCCCGTAGCTCCTGTTGCCCCTGTGGCGCCCGTAGCTCCCGCGGCTCCCGCCGCCCAGGCAGCGCCCGCACCCAAAGCGGCTCCGGCGCCTAAGGCAGCTCCGGCTCCCAAGACAGGCGGCGCGGCGGGCAGCGTGAAGATCACGGCTCCCATGCCGGGTAAGATTTTGGATGTTAAGGTAGCTGTGGGCGCTTCCGTAAAGCGGGGCGAGGTCGTGGCGATTTTGGAGGCCATGAAGATGGAGAACGAGATCGTCGCTCCCCAGGACGGCACCATCGCATCCATCGATACCGCGAAGGGCGCTTCCGTTGAGACCGGCGCGGTGCTGGCGACGATGAACTAATGCGTAAATGGAATAGGAGATAAAGACATATGAATTTCGTTGCTATGGATTTTTTATCAGATCTGGGGGAGGTCTTGACTCGCTTCGTAACGGAGTCCGGTTTCGCGGCTTTCTTTACGGGCGACGGCTGGAAGAACCTGATCATGATTGCCGTAGCGTGCGTGTGCCTGTATCTGGCGATCGGTAAAAAGTACGAACCGCTGCTTCTGGTGCCCATTTCCGTTGGTATTCTTCTGTCCAACCTGCCTTTGGCGGGCATGATGAATCAGACGGTTCTGCAGGAGCTGCCGGAGAACGCCACGGTGCCGGATCTTTATAACATCATGACACAATACGCGAACGGCAACACGGCACAGTCCGACGGACTGCTGCGTTTCTTCTATAACTTAAAGGGAATCTTTCCCTCTTTGATCTTCATGGGCGTGGGCGCGATGACGGATTTCGGACCGCTGATCGCCAATCCCAAGAGCCTGATGCTGGGCGCGGCGGCACAGCTGGGTATCTTCGTGGCCTTCCTGGGTGCCCTGGCCCTCGGATGGGCTTTCCCGAGCCTGGGCTTTGACCTGAACGTGGCGGCTTCCATCGGAATCATCGGCGGCGCGGACGGCCCGACGGCGATTTTGACCACCACGAGACTGGCGCCCGCCTATCTGGCCCCCATCGCGGTGGCGGCCTACTCTTATATGGCGCTGGTACCCGTCATTCAGCCTCCGATCATGAAGGCGCTGACCACGAAGGAGGAACGCCTGATCCGTATGGATCAGCTGCGTCCTGTCAGCCAAAAAGAGAAGATCCTGTTCCCGATCGTGGTAACGATCCTGGTCATTCTGATTCTTCCGGATACGGCTCCGCTGATCGGTATGCTGATGTTCGGTAATCTCTTAAAGGAGTGCCTGGTAACGAGGCAGTTGGCGGATACCGCTTCCAACGCGCTGATGTATATCGTGACGATTATGCTGGGCACGGCCGTAGGCGCGTCCGCGGAGGCCCAGACCTTCCTGACCGCCCAGACCCTGGGCATCCTGCTTCTGGGTGTGACCGCTTTTGCGGTGAGTACGGCAGGAGGCGTTATTTTAGGAAAGATCATGTGCAAAGCGACGGGCGGAAAGGTCAATCCGCTGATCGGCGCGGCGGGCGTATCGGCGGTGCCGATGGCGGCCCGTGTGGCCCAGAAGGTGGGAAGCGAAGAAGACCCGACCAACTTCCTGCTGATGCACGCCATGGGCCCCAACGTGGCCGGCGTGATCGGCTCCGCGGTGGTCGCGGGCGTATTCCTGAAGTTCTTAGGCGCGTAACTTTCGATAGAGGAGGAAATTCAAGATGGCAGATACTGTTAAGAAGCCGGTCAAGATCGTGGATACCGTTCTGCGTGACGGCCCCCAGTCTTTGATCGCGACACGTATGTCCACCGAGCAGATGATGCCCATTGTTCCCAAGATGGATCAAGTAGGGTATTACGCCGTGGAGTGTTGGGGAGGCGCGACGTTTGACGCCTGCCTGCGTTTTATGAAAGAGGATCCGTGGGAACGCCTGCGTAAGCTTCGCGACGGTTTTAAGAACACGAAGCTGCAGATGCTTCTGCGTGGTCAGAATATCCTGGGCTACCGTCACTATGCCGACGATGTGGTGGAATTCTTCGTACAGAAGAGCATCGCCAACGGAATCGATATCATCCGTATTTTCGACGCCTTAAACGACCTGCGTAACGTGCAGACCGCGGTGAAGGCGACGAAGAAGGAGGGCGGACATGCCCAGTTGGCCCTTTGCTATACCCTGAGCGACATCCATACCATGGAGTATTGGGTAGACATCGCCAAGAGAATCGAAGACATGGGAGCCGATTCGATCTGCATTAAGGATATGGCCGGCCTTCTCGTGCCCTATGAGGCCGCGGAGCTGGTGCATAATCTGAAGGAAGCGGTTAGCCTTCCCATCGAGCTGCATACCCATTATACCTCCGGCGTGGCCTCTATGACCTATTTGAAGGCGATCGAGGCGGGATGCGACATCATCGATACCGCTATTTCTCCCTTCGCTCTGGGAACCAGCCAGCCGGCCACGGAGGTCATGGTGGAGACGCTGAAGGGGACGCCCTATGATACGGGACTGGACAACAATTTGCTGGCGGAGATCGCGGATTATTTCCGTCCGATCCGTGAGGAAGCCCTGAAGAGCGGACTCATGAGCACCAAGGTGCTGGGCGTCGATATCCAGGCTCTTCTGTATCAGGTACCCGGCGGCATGCTGTCCAACCTGATTTCTCAGCTGAAGACGCTGGGCGCGGAAGACAAGTATACCGACGTGCTCAAGGAGATCCCGAGAGTACGCGCGGACTTCGGATACCCGCCGCTGGTAACGCCCTCCAGCCAGATCGTGGGCACCCAGGCCGTGTTTAACGTGGTCATGGGCGAGCGGTATAAGAACGTAACGAAGGAGTCCAAGGCGGTGGTTCGCGGCGAGTACGGACAGACCCCCGCTCCCATTTCCGACGAGGTTCGCAAGAAGATCATCGGAGACGAGAAGCCCATCACCTGCCGTCCGGCAGATCTTCTGAAGCCCGAGCTGGCGAAGATTGAAGAAGAGATGAAGCAGTGGAAGCAGCAGGATGAGGACATTCTGTCCTACGCGTTGTTCCCGCAGGTAGCCGAAGATTTCTTCAAGTATCGCGAGGCACAGCAGAAGAAGGTGGATCCCGCGTTGGCGGATACGGAGAATAAGACGTATCCCGTGTAATCTTAAGAAAAAAGCGTATTCGAGGGCGTGGTCTTCGGATACGCTTTTTAGATTGGGGAAGAGATTGTATACAAATGATGAATTTCTTGTTTTTTTGATTGCAAAAGTCTGAAAATAGAAGTATAATAAAAGTCCTGGAGTTGTCTCCGGGAAGATTATTCTAATGAGGATGGAAAGAATCATGAAGCGTTCAGAGGACGTGCTGACTCGGATACAGGATCAATATCCCAAGCTCAGTAAGGGGCAGAAGCTCCTGGCAGGCTACATCCGGGAGCATTATGATAAGGCGGTTTATTTGAC